>JBCCPD010000023.1:0-19286 GCA_039025075.1 Pseudomonadota bacterium
CGATTGTGCGCTGCGATGCAGAGGGAACGCGCGGCTTCGGCGCTCGGTTCCGCGCAATGCGAGCGATCGGCCCCTCCGGACTACGCGGCGTCGCGGGGCGCGGGCTCGTCGAACTGGCGCTCGCGCGGCCACCATTGCGGGTGGGTATCGTTGATCCAGGCGATCATCCGCTCCTGCAGGCGGGCGTGCATCTCCCATGCCGTGGTCGGATCTTCGGAGGTTGCGTAGAAACGGCAGCGCATCCCCTCGAAGCCGTGGTCGAGAACCAGCGTCTTGAGCGTCTCGTCCTGCAGCACGTCCTCGTCTTGCCGTGCGAGGCGGAGAAACTCCTCGCGCACGGCATCGGCGTCGGCCTCATGGTCGAGGGTCAGCCAGAAGGTCCGCGTCATCTTGGAGTCGATCATCGACCAGTTCTCGAACGGGTGGGAGATGAAGTACTTCACCGGCACGATCATGCGTCGGTCGTCCCAGGTCCGCAGCCGCACGTAGGTGTAGAAGATCGCCTCCACATAGGCCCACTCGCCCTCGTAGCTGACGCTGTCGCCGATGCGGATCGGCTTGGCGATGGCGATCTGCAGGCTGGCGAGGATGTTGCCGAGCACGGTCTGCCCGGCGACGCCGAAGATCACCGTCAGCACGCCTGCGGACGCGAGCAGAGAGACCCCCAGATCGTCGAGCAGGTTGATCTCCTGCAGCACCGCGCCGGCCCCGAACAGGAAGGCGACGAGGGTGATGACCCGGCGCAGCGCGTAGATCGAGGTGTAGAACCGCCGGTCCTCCTTGCTGCCGCTGTCGTCGATGTCGCCGATCACCCGATGCGTGACGATCGACAGACCTGCGTCGATCACGCGAAGAATGGCGATCACCGCGCCGACGACGAGCAGGCCGATGAAGATGGGGGACAGCACCGTGGTGATCGGCGCGGAAAAGCCCAGCATGCGGTCCGTTGCGAGAAGGCCGAAGCCCGCGCCGGCGAACAGGCCGATGGGCACGCTCGCCGCATCGACCGCGGCGCGCGCCACGCCCCGGCTCGCGGTCGCAAGCCGGCGGCAGCCCGCCTGGGCGGCCCATCCGAACGCCGCCGACAGCGCGATCACCAGGGGCAGACCGGCGAATTCCCAGCGCCGCAGATCCATCCAGGCCGGACGGGTCCACCACCGCGGCAGCGAGCGTTCGAAGATGCCGGGCCCGTGGATGGCGTAGAGGGCGGGGGCCGCCTCGGCGCTGTGCGGGTCGAAAAGCCAGACGGCGTCGCCGCCCTCCGGCTTGAAGCGCGACAGTCGGATGGATGCCGGATACCCGTCGAGATCCAGCGTGCCCAAGGGCACGCTGCGCCGCGGCTGACCCGCGAGGCCGTCCCCCTGCGGCGGCTCGAACGCCGCGTCGTCGCGGTCGGAGAAGGCGCCGAGATCGATCCATAGGCGACGTTCGATCACCGCCCCCAGCTGCCTTGCATGCTCCGCCGCCAAGCCTTCGGCGGTTTGGGGCAGGAAGAGGACGGCCCCGGCCCGCTCCGCCTCGTCTCGCCGCAGCGCCTGGAGAAAGGACCAGAGCGCGGCGCGCGGACTGGAGCGGTCGAGATCCTTCGGGGCGGTGCGGGCGGAGGGCGGCAGCGCGTCGACCTCGAACCAAGGCTCTTGAGCGTCCGCCGGCCCTGAGAGCGCGCCGAAGAGAACCATGGCGACGGCGACGACCCGCGGCGCGCGGCTTGAGCGAGGCAACCTCATCGCTCGACTCCGCGGAACGCGCCGCGACCACGTCGAAGACGCTTCTGAGCGCGACGGCAGCATGCTCCCCCTCCTCGCCGGCCTGACGACCAAAGCCTCGCATCGCTGCAGGCTCTCGCAAAGTTAGACAACGGTGAACGCGCGAAAGGATGGGAGGTTCCGCTGGGGTTCGCGCGGCCGCATCGGCGTCGCCAGCTCGCACCTGTCTTAAGTTAAAGACGGGGGACCGCCTGCATGCTACGTCTGCATGCGAATGCATACGGGTCCGCTGCGGTGGCGTTGGCGCGATGCCAGCGGGACTCTGATATGAAGCACCTCGATTTTAGGTTCGTTCTGCGCGACGCGTCGCGGGCGCGGCACGATCGCCTCGATCGCATGATCTCGGTCCTCGACCTGGGCGATGCGGAGGATTTCGCTCGTTTCGCGGACGTGCATGCGGCGTGCTTCGGAGCGCTCGGGGCCTCGGACGGCGCTTCGCGCGCCACCCGTCGGCTGCTGAGCGAAATGATCGCGCGGCTCTCGGACGACCTGCTAACGCTGAAGGCGCGTCCGCCTTCGGCTCGGCCGGCGACGCCCGCGAACCTCGATCCGCTCGCCATCGACTATGTCGTCGAAGGCTCGCGCCTGGGCTCTCAGGTGCTCAAGCGGCGGTGGGAGACGTCCACGGATCCGGCGGTGCGGGCCGCGGACCGCTATTTCGGACTGCCAGCGGACCCGCTGGGCTGGCGCGCGACCTGCGCTGCGCTCTCGTGCCTGCGCGTGGACGGCCGACGCGCCGCGCGCGTGACGCGGGACGTCGACGCGCTCTTCGATCTTTTTGCCGACGCCTGCCGGGCCGCGCTGCCCGGCGCCCGCGGCCGGGACGTCGGGAGGCCCTCCAATGTCCAATGAGGCCGGGACGGACGGCGCCCCCGACCGCGGCGCGCCGACGCGGACGGTGGATCTGACGAGCTGCGACCGCGAGCCGATCCATGTTCCGGGAGGCGTGCAGGCCTATGGCTGCCTGATCGCCGCCTCGGCCGACCTCATGGTGAGCCAAGTGTCGGCCAACGTCGGCGATCTTCTGGGCCTCGATCCCGAAGACGCGGTCGGCCGGCCTCTCAAGGACCTTCTGCCCGCCGAGACGATCCACGACCTGCGCACCAAGCTGCAGGTGATTTCCAACGACGATGACGCCGCCCGCCTGTTCAACCACGATGTGAAGGGCGATGGGGCGCGGTTCGACGTGTCGATCCACACGCTCGCCCAGACGGTCTATTTCGAGTTCGAACCGAAGACGAGCTCGGACCTGCGGGACGAGATGGCGCTGGTTCAGCCTCTGCTCGGCCGCGTCAAGCGCGCCGCGGACTCGCAGGCGGCGTGCAAGCTGGCCGCCGCGGCAGTCCAGGCCCTGTCGGGGTTCGACCGGGTCATGGTCTACAAGTTCGACGACGACGGCGCCGGCGAGGTGATCGCCGAACGCCGCCGTCCCCACATGGCGCCGTATCTGGGCCTGCGCTATCCGGCGAGCGACATCCCTCAGCAGGCGCGCGCCCTCTACCTGCGCAGCACGTTGCGGCTGATCGCGGACGTGGACGGCGAGGTCTCGCCGATCCTTCCGCCGGGCGACGTGAACGGGGCGCCCTTGGACCTGTCTCTGGCGGTGACGCGGGCCGTCTCTCCGATCCATCTGGAATACCTGCGCAACATGGGCGTGGCGGCGTCCATGTCGGTCTCGATCATCAAGGACGGCGCGCTTTGGGGCCTGTTCGCCTGCCACCATGAGACGCCGCGCTACGTGGATTACGAGCGGCGCACCGCCATCGAGCTCTTCGCCCAGTTCTTCTGCTACGAGCTGATCGCCAAGGTGGAGCGGGAAGCCTCCGCAGCGGACCGCGAGGCCCGGCGAATGCATGACGAGCTGATGATCAGCCTCTCAGGCGGGGCCGATCTGGTGGAGAGCTTCGACGTGCTCGCGGACGCCCTGAGCGGTCTGATCGCGAGCGACGGGCTCGCCGTCTATTCGAACGGCCGCTTCGTCTCTTCCGGCGACGCGCCGACGGAGGCAGAGTTCCATCGCCTGGCCCGCTTCCTCAACACCGCTCCGACAGGCGAGATCTTCGCCTCCGACGCTCTGATCCGCGTGCTTCCGGAGGCCGAAGGCTTCGCCGACCGCGCGGCGGGCCTTCTGGCGATCCCGATCTCGCGCACGCCGCGGGACTTCATCGTATTCTTCCGGCGGGAGATCGCCCGCTCCGTGACCTGGGCGGGCGATCCGAGCAAGCCGGTGCAGCCCGGCCCGAACGGCGACCGGCTGACCCCGCGCAAAAGCTTCGAGGCGTGGACCGAGATCGTCCGCGGCGCCTGCGCGCCTTGGACGGAGGGCGAGCTGCGCGCCGCCGAAACCCTGCGCGTGTCGCTGATCGAGATCGTTCTGAAGCTGACCGACGAGGCCAACGAAACCCGGCGCAAAGCGGCGGACAAGCAGGAGCTTTTGATCGCCGAGCTGAACCACCGGGTGCGCAACATCCTCAACCTGATCCAAGGTCTGGTCGCGCAAAGCCGGGCGAACGCGACGGACGTGGCCGGCTACACTCAGGTGCTCGAAGGGCGCATCCAGGCGCTGGCCCGCGCCCATGATCAGCTGACCCGTCGGGAATGGTCGCCGGCCTCCCTGCGCCGGATGATCGACGTCGAGGCGAGCGCCTTCCTCGCCGGACAGTCGGAGCGTCTGGCGGTGAGCGGCGCCTCCCCTCTTCTGGCGCCCGAGGCCTTCTCGACCCTCGCGCTGGTGGTGCACGAACTGGTGACCAACGCCGCCAAATACGGCGCTCTGACCGACGCGTCCGGCGTGGTTCAGGTGCATCTCGAGACGGCCGGCGACGGCGCGCTCCTGATCCGGTGGAGGGAGCGCGGCGGCCCCCCGGTGACCCAGCCGAACCGCCGGGGATTTGGCTCCACTATCATCGAACGGACCATTCCATACGAGCTCAAAGGTTCGGCCGAGACGCGCTTCGCGCTGAAGGGGTTCGAGGCCGATTTCGTCATTCCCTCGCGCTTCGTCTCGGAGGATCACGAGGGCCCTGGGGCCGACGCGCCGGCCACGCGTCGCGCTGCAAAGCCGGTCGCCGCCGGCCTCGCCGGAGACGTGATGGTTCTGGAAGACAACATGGTCATCGCCATGGACGCCTCGGACGCGCTCGAGCGCGGCGGGGCGGACCAGGTTCATATGGTCAGCAGCGTGCACGACGCCCTGGCGCTGCTGGAAGCGCACGAGATCAGCTTCGCCTTGCTGGACGTCAATCTGGGGGATCAGACCTCTCTGCCGGTCGCCGAGCGCCTGCGCGAGCTCGGCGTGCCGTTCGTCATGGCGACCGGCTACAGCGACGCGGAGGGGATCACTCGCGAGTTTCCGGCGACGCCGATCGTGGACAAGCCGTTCACGGCCGAGTCGCTCCTCGCCGCCGTCGCCCGCGCCCTGGACACGTGACCCGCCGAGCCACGCGCCGCAGACGCTTCACCTGCGCTCCTTCGGCACGCGCGCAAGCGCCGGGGCGGACCCCCGGCGCTTCCTACGCTCCACGATCGCGGAGCGGCGAAAGGGCGTGCGCGTCCCCGCACACGCCCGTCGCCGACAGCTCAGGCCGCGGCCTTGTTGAGACCGACCGTCGCGATCTCGGTCATGTCGCGGTCGCCCTTGTAGGCGCCGTCGAGGCACTTCTCGAGCTTGGTGGCGTCTTCCATCAGACCCAGCTGTTTGGCGAAGGCCACGACGCAGCCGTAGCCGGCGATGCCGTAGTGCGACATGCGCTGGTACTGGGTGACGATCATCGCGTCGCGCACGTCGTCGCCGCCGAACTCGGCATCAACCACATGGGCGTCGATCTCCTTGACCAGACCTTCCATGCCTTTGCAGAACTCGCCCTTGGGGTCGGCGGCGTGACCCTTGAGGATCTCGTCCACCGTGTCGATGCCCCGCTGAATGCCGTCGACGCCGTCCTTCAGGGCCGTCTCGAGGCCGGGATCGGACGCGTGGTCGGCCAGCGTGCGGGTCGCCTCGATGGACTGGGCATTGGCGCTGCGCAGGTCCTGCAGCTGATCGATGTAAATGTCCTTGAGCGAATTGAGGGCCATGTGATGCTCTCCTATCCAGACGGCGCCTTGGGCAGCGCCGCGCATATTTCGTCGGCCGCCGCACCTGTCCGGTCTCGCTGCGGCGATGAAGCGGCGGGCGCACCCGCCGTGTGCCCTCCCAACGCGGCAGCTCGCCGGTCGTTCCGCGTCCGGCCCGGCGAGACGTCGCACCTTCCCTCCAGCGCCGCGGCCGCTCGGACATGACAGGCGCTCGGACCGTCATCCAACGGACGGCCGCCGCGGCCGCGGCCCAGGCGCGCCGCCTCGTGCCCACGCGCATCAGACGGCTTTTCGCCGGCTTCTGGGCGGTGCCGCTCTCGCTCGCGGCGCTCGGTCTCTACGCCTCCATCGCCCTCGCGTCGCTGCCGACGGAGCGCATCGCTTTTCTGCTGGGCGACTTCGACTGGAACGACGACCGCGAGGGGCTGCGGCAGACCCTGGGCGTGGTCGCGACCTCGATCATGTCGGTCGTCAGCATCGTACTGTCGCTGACCTTCGTGGCGCTGTCGCTGGTCTCGCAGCAGCTCAGCCCGCGCATGGTCGACTTCGTGCTGCGCGAGCGGCTGGTGCAGGGCATGATCGGCCTGGCGCTGGCAACGTTCCTCTTCGCCACCTCGTCGCTGACCTTGGGCGACGCCCAGGACGCGCGGCGCCTCGGCATCGCCACCTGGACGGCGATCGGGCTGGCGACGCTGACGGTGATCGTCGTGGTGGTCTTCGTGCACCGCATGTCCGCGGTGATGCGGCCCGACGAGATGATCGCACGGCGCGGCGAGGCGCTGCGTCTGGCGCTCTCCGCGGAGACCGCCGCGCCCGAAGGGTCTCGCGACGCCGCCGCGCCGGCCGGGACGGGCGCCGATCTGTCCGCGACGTTCTCGGGATACCTGGGGGTCGTCGACGGCCCCTCCCTTGCGGCATGGGCCCGCGCGCGGGAGCTGGTTCTCAGTCTACCGCACGCGCAAGGCACGTTCGTCCTGGAAGGTCAGACCATCGCTGAGCTGATCGAGGCGCCGGAGGACTTCGACCCGTCCGACTGCGCCGACGCCTTGGCGCGGGAGCTGGGGCTGAGCGGCCGGCCCGAGGTCGCCTCAGGCGCGCTCTACGAGGCGCGCGCCCTGGCGGAAGGGGCGATGAAGGCTCTCTCCCCCGGGATCAACGATCCGGGCACCGCGCTCAGCTGCGCCAACCGCCTGTTCGACGCGGCCGCGCAGCTGATCGGGTCGGATCCGGCGCCCACGGCCTATGCGGACGAAGAGGGCGGCCTGCGGGTCTACGTGCGCCCCGTGGACGTCCCGCTTCTGATGGAGCGCGCGGTTTTCACCATGTGCGAAACCGGCCGCGACGTTCCCGAATTCGCCCGCCACTGCGCCGAGCTTCTGGAACGGCTGGCCCGGCGGGCGGACGAAAAGGCCGACCGTCGCGCCGCCGCCGCGCTGCGCGAAGGGGTCGATATCCTGCAGGGTTGAGCCTTGCCGGCCGCGACCCGGGCGCCCGGCTCAACGCTTCGCGATGATCCATACCGCATGCACGATGCCGGGGATGCAGCCGAGCAGCGTCAGCAGGATGTTGAGCCAGAAGGCCCCGCCGATGCCGACCTGGAGGAGCACCCCCAACGGCGGCAGGAGGATCGAGAGGACGACGCGCACGAGGTCCATGGCTCTTCGCCTTTCGAGATCATCAAGGATGAGAGAGGCGGCCGAGCGGTCCGGCCGCCTTCCTGCGAGGACGGTTCGCCGGATAGTCAGCCGTCCGCCGCGAGCGAAGAGGGCTCTCGGTCGTCATCCTCACGCATACGCTTCACGCGGCGGGCGCCGATGACGGCGAAGACCAGCCAGGCGGCGAGGGTGCCGAAGGCCAGAAGCGGGACGAAGAATTCGAGGGGAAGGGTCATGGTCGGCTCCTGCAGCTTTTGGGCGTTCAGAGGCCCAACGCGGCGGCCCGCCATGCGTTCCCTGTCTGCGGCCGACCCATGATGCCGACCCATGCCGACCCATGCCGACGCAAGCGGTTCGTCCCCAACGCCGTGCAACCCGCGCTCGCGCGCGCGCGTTTCTTGATCGGCGGAACCGTCCAAACTGAAACCCAGGTGAACCTAGATGAGCTGTTCCCGGGTCGAGGCCATAGCGGCCTTATCTTTGAGCGACGCCGAAAAGAAAGCGGCGCTGCGTCTGCTGATCTCCGATCTGCGAGCCAAGATGAAAGACGAGACGCTTCCGCTCGAGAGCCACGACGGACACGCGGCTCGAAGCGCAGCGCGCTCTGGAGCGGTTGGGCTCCTGACGCTCCAAGCAGCCTCTTTTGCGAACTGCCCTGTCGGACACGAAAAAGGGGCCCGCATCGCGGGCCCCTTTCCCTTTCCGGAGCGCTGCCGCGCTTCAGTTCATGTCGCGCTTCCAAGCGGTCTCCGACCACTCGGCCCGGTCCCAATCGGGCTGGTTCTCGAACCACGCTTCGTCGCCCTCGACGAAGAAGATGCGGTCTTCGCGGTCGAAACGCAGCTTCTCGACCGGCACCGCCACTTCGCGATCTCCGATGTTGAGGAAACCGCCGTAGCCGACGATCACGTGACTCACACCACCGTTTTCGCCGGTGACGAAGCCATCCACCGCGCCGATGTCGTCGCCGTCCATCATGTGGACGTCGGCGTTCACCAGCTCATAGGAGCTGACCATCATGGCATGGTCGGCGAAGGGCTCGGCCGTCCGAGCGCGCTCGCTCAGGTCCGCGCTCTCCCACTCCCACGTCGGGAGGTAAGGCGAGCGTTCCTCGCGCGGCTCGGCCGAGGCGATGGACCGGCGCTCGGCCATGTCCTTGATCGCCTCGGCGATCGCCTCGCACGCCTCGTCGTAACCGGCGGCGTGCAGTCGGTCGGCCGTTTCGGCGAAGGAGCGAAGGTCGCGGCGCGCGTCCGGGGACGCGTTCATGATGGCGGCCGAGAGGGTCTCGTCGCCGCCGATCGCGGTCCAGCCGTCGTCGCAGCCGGCGGCGGCGGCCATGCCGGTCATGGCGACCAGGGAAGCGGACGCCAGAAGGGTCTTGCGGATCATGTCGTAGGTCCTCCTTCGATGTGCATCGATCGGACGACGCCGGGAAATCGCCCGCGATTCCAGCGCGATATCTCGGCGGCGTCGCCGCAGCGACACGCCACGGCTTCGATGTTCGAACAACGCGGAAAACCTCGAAGAGTTTCCGCGACGCGCGAGTTTTTCGCGCAACGTCGCGTCAGTCGTCGTTCGAACCGACCCCTGAAAAGGCATCCGCCCCGCCCGCTCGGATCGCCTGCGACAGCCGCCGCGCAGCCAAGGCGTAGGCCGCGCCGCGCAGGCCCAGGTTCAGCTCGCGCGAGGCTTCGGCGACCGCCTCGGCCCGCGCGGTCAGGCGCGTCTTCAGCCGGTCCGCGACCTCCTCCGCCGGGATGGGAACCTGCGACCGGCCCTGCACCCATTCCAGCCAGCTGACGAAGACCCCGCCGCCGTTGGCCAGCACGTCGGGCGCGACGGCGATCCCCTTCTCCTCCAGCGCCGCGTCCGCCTCGGGCTTCACGGGTCCGTTGGCGATCTCCAGCAGCGCGGTGCAGCGCAGGTCCTTGGCGCGCGCCTCGTCGATAACGCCGCCGAGGGCCGCGGGGACGAGCAGGTCGCAGTCGAGGTCGAAGAGCGCGTCCGCCTCCATCGCCTCGGCGCCGTAGGCGCCGCTCACCTCGCCGTCCTCGTCCTTGGCGCGGCCCACAGCCTCCAGATCCAGCCCGTCGCCGGCGAAGGCCGTGCCGGAGCTGTCGGAGACGGCGACCACGGTCCACCCGACCTCCGCCGCCCGCTCCGCGAACCGCCGCCCGCCGGAGCCGTAGCCCTGCACCGCGATGCGCTTGGCGTCGTCGCCCAGGCCGAGCGGCCCGGCCAGCGCCTCCAGGACATGAAACGCGCCGTCCCCGGTCGCCCCCGCGCGGCCGTCCAGCCCGCCGAGGACCGGCGGCTTGCCGGTGGCGACGTGCGGCACGGCGCGGCCGAAATGCGCGCCGTAGGTCTCGGCGATCCAGGCCATCTCGGTCGGCCCCGTGCCGACGTCGGGCGCGGGAATGTCCCGCTCCGGCCCCAGAACATGGGAGAGCGCTTCGGCATAGCCCCGGGTCAGCCGCTCCCGCTCGAACGGGGTCAGGGCGCGCGCGTCGATCGCGGCGCCGCCCTTGCCGCCGCCGAAGGGCAGCTCCAGCAGCGCGCATTTGACCATCATCCAGAACGCCAGCGTCTGCACCTCGTCCGCATTGACCGAGGGGTGGAAGCGCAGGCCGCCCTTTGTGGGTCCCAGATGGTCGCTGTAGCGGCAGCGCCAGGCCTTCACCAAGGTCAGCGAGCCGTCGTCGCGCCGCAGCGGCAGGGAGATCGCCGTCGTCTCCTGCGGGTATTTCAGCGCCTCGAACAGCTCGGCCGGCGCGCCGTCGGCCTCGGCCGCGTCGAACAGGCGGCGTCGCGCCGCGCTCAGCATCTCGCCCATGGGAGAGCCCCCTTTCGGTCATGCAGAGCGCCCCGGCTCGGGGGATCCGGGCCAGGGCGCTTGGCAGTTTCGTGAACGCGTCGGGGCTCCGGATCGTTCCGCGAAGGGCCGGGCGCGCGGCGAAGGGCCTAGATCGCCGCCTGCAGCGCGCCCAGCCGCTCGGTCAGCTTGCCGTTCTCCGCGTAGTCGATCGGCACGATCAGCAGCGACGGGCCCTCCTCCTCCAGCGCCGCCTCCAGCGCCGCGCGCAGACCGGCGGAGCCGTCCGGCCGGTGAAACCCCCAGCCGAAGGCCTGGGCGAGGCTCGACCAGTCTGGATTGCCGAAGGTCAGGTCCGTGTGACGGCCGAACTCCTCGTCCTGCTTCCAGGCGATCAGGCCGTATTCGCCGTCCTCCCAAACCATGACGGTGATACGGGCGTTCAGCCGCCGGGCCGTCTCCATTTCCTGCACGTTCATCATGAAGTCGCCGTCGCCGCAGAGGGCGAGCACTCGGCGGTCCGGCGCCGCCCGATGGGCCGCGATGGCGCCCGGCAGCGGCTGACCCATGGAGCAGAAGCCGTTGGGGATCAGGCAGGTGTTGGGCTCATGGCATTGATAGTGCCGGCCGATCCACATCTTGTGCGCCCCCACGCCCGACAGCAGCACGTCACGCGGGCCGAGGGCGCGCCGCGCCTCCCACACCGCCTTCTGCGGCTTGATGCGGGGGGCGTCGTCCTCGGCATGCTCGGCGAACTCCGCCTGCATCGCCGCGCGCAGCGCCTGCTGGCCGGAGACGTCCCAGTCGCCGGGCCCGTCCCGCTCCGCCCGCTCGGTCAGCGCCTCCAGGCACGACGCCAGGTCGCCGATCAGCTCGACCTCGGGCGTGCAGAAGGCGTCGATCTCCGCCGGGTCGAAATCCACATGCAGCACCGGCGTCGCGCCGTCCGCGTTCCACAAGCGCGGCGGATACTCGACCAGGTCGTAGCCCACCGTCATCACCAGATCGGCCTCGGCGATCTCATGGGCGGCCAGGTCCCGCTGCTGCAGCCCGAGCGTGAACAGGCATCGCGGATCGTCCATGTCGAGCGCGCCCTTGCCCATGAAGGTGCAGACCGCGCCGATCCCCGTGACCGCGCAGAACCGGCGCAGCGCCGCGCTCGCCCGCGCGCGGACCGCCCCGTTGCCGGTGATCAGGATCGGCCGCTTCGCCGCCTTCAGCCGCGCCCAGGCCGCGTCCGCCGCCTGGGCGTCGGGGCCTGGCCGTCGGAACCGGCGCGGCGTCAGCGGGCGCGCGTCGGTCTCGTGCTTGGCCACGTCCTCGGGCAGCTCCAGGTGCACCGCGCCCGGCTTTTCGGCCCGCGCGAGCCGGACCGCCTTGCGCACGATCTCGGGGATCGTGGCGGCGTCGCGGATGGTCACGGACCACTTGGTCACCGGCTTGTACATGGCGACCACGTCCATGACCTGGTGGCTTTCCTTGTGCATCCGGTCGACCCCCGCCTGGCCGGTGATGACCAGCATCGGCGCATGGTCCATGTCCGCGTCCGCCACCCCGGTGATCAGGTTGGTCGCCCCGGGCCCCAGCGTGCCGAGGCAGACGACGGGGGACCCGGTCAGCCGCCCATGCACGCTCGCCATGAAGGCCGCGCCCTGCTCATGCCGCGTCAGCACGAAGTCGATGGCCGAGCCCTCGAGGCTCATCATCAGATCGGCGTTCTCCTCGCCCGGCACGCCGTAGACGGCGCCAACGCCTTCGGCTTCCAGGCAGGCGACCAGCAGGTCGGAGACTTTCATGGGCGGGGTCCTTGGTTCGGGGGGCGAGGGGGAGGCGGGCCGGACGGGAGGAACGAACCCGCCCTTTTTACGTTGTCCCACCACGCATCCCCCCTATTCGCAAGGAGATCAGACATGAACAGATCGCATCTGACGGGCACGACGCCGCGTGCGCTGGATCCGCTCGGCGAAGAGAAGCGAAACGAGCTCGGCGCTCGACACGGACAGGTGACCGGCGTGTGGCGCACGCTGCTGATCAGCTTCGCGCTCGCCTTGTTGGCGGTGTCCATCGCGGGCGCGCTGTTCGGCTGACTTTCGCCCAGTTCGAAGTCGACCCGCAGAGAGAAGAGAAAAGAAGCCGCGCCGAAATTTCGGCGCGGCTTTTCGCATGTCGCGGCGGCGACGGCTCAAATCGTGCGGCGCGCCGCGCGAGGCCCCGCGATGAGCCAAACAAGAAAGCCGAGCACGGGCAGGACGAGGACCAGCAACGTCCAAAGCACCTTCTTGCCCGTCGTCTCTGTCGACCCAATGATCGACACGATCGCCCAGATGTTGAGCGCCAGGATTATTAGGCCGAACAGGCCGCCGATTTCCAACACTTGATCTGCTCCTTCATTCGAGGGGGTCGGGGAGCTTCCCCGCCTCGCCGACGCTCTGGACGAGCGTCGGCGAGGTAGCCGCGTCGCGATCGCGCCCCAGGGGTCGAGATTCGCATTCGCACCCCAGGGCGAGGGCGGATCGAAGGTCGGGGCGGTGCGCGCCGCGCAGACGGAACCCACGGCCCCGCAAATGGTTCCCTCCTCACTCGCCGCGCAGCGCGGGCGGACGGCGAAACCGGCCGATCGCCCAAGGCCCGGCTTCGACGAAGGACCTCTGCATGCACTCCCTGCTCCGCTGCCGCGCGCTCTTTTTCGCCGGTCTCGCGTTCGCCGTTTCGCTCCTTTGCAGCGCCGGCCCCGCGCTCGCCCAAGCGACGCCCGAACAGCCCGCGCGCGACATCGCAGTGGGCGAATCCGCCGCCTCCGACGCCGACATCCGCCGCGCGATCGAGCGGCTGCTGGACGAGATCGAGGGCTTCGACGACGTCGACGTCTCCGTCGCCTCGGGCGTGGTCACGCTCCGCGGCCAAGTGCTGGACGGCCAGGCGCGGGAGCGTTTGCTGAGCATCGTGACCCGGGTCGACGGCGTCGCGGCCATCGACGCCGAGGCGGTGGAGCAGACCGGCGCGCTGACCGATCGGCTCGCGCCCGCCCTGTCGCGTCTGGCCGACCGCGGGCGGGACCTGCTGCTCAACGCTCCGATCTTCGCCGTGGCCGTCGCCGCGTTCGCGCTTATCGCGCTGACCGGGCGCAGCCTCACGCGCCAGCTCGCCTTCTGGCGCCGCCTCGCGCCCAACGCCTTCATCGCCGAAATCTACCGCGCTCTTGCGCGCATTGGCTTCGTCGTGCTGGGCCTCGTCGTCGCGCTGGAGATCCTCAACGCCACCGCCCTTCTGGGCGCGGTGCTCGGCGCCGCCGGCGTCGTCGGGCTCGCCCTCGGCTTCGCCGTCCGCGACACGGTGGAGAACTTCATCGCCTCCATTCTGCTGAGCCTGCGTCAGCCCTTCCGCCCCAACGACTTCGTGGAGATCGACGGCGACATGGGCAGCGTCGCGCGCCTCACCTCCCGCGCCACGATCCTGATCTCGCCCGACGGCAACCAGATCCGCATCCCCAACGCCACGGTCTTCAAGGGCCGCATCGTCAACTTCACCCGGCACGCGCAGCGCCGGTTCACCTTCCAGCTGGGGGTGGAGGCCGAGTCCGATCTCGGGGCCGCCCTCGGCGTCGGCGCCGGGGCGCTTGAGAAGCTCACCTTCGTGCTGCCCGATCCGCCCGTCGCCGCCTGGATCGAAGAAGTCGGCGACTCCAACGTCCTGCTCACCTTCGCCGCCTGGGTGAACCAGCGCGAGACCGACTTCCTCAAGGCGCGAGGCGAGGCGATCCGCGTGACCAAGACCGCGCTCGAAACCCAAGGCTTCGGCCTGCCCGAACCGATCTACCGCTTGCGCCTCGACGACGCGCCTTTCGCTCTGCGCGAGATCGACGTGCCGGCGGAGCCGCGCCCGTCGCCCTCCGCCCCACGGCCGGCCCGGGCCGCGGACACCCCCGCGCCCGCCGCCGCCGACCCCGATCGGGTTGAGCGGGCGGCGGAGGAGACGGCGGATCGCGAACGCAGCGCGCCCGATGGCGGCGCCGATCTGCTCTCCTCCGACGGCGTGGCCGAGTAGACGCCCCGCAGCGCCGCCCGCGCCGCTTGGTCCGATCCGGGCGGCGCCGGCGGAACGGACCGCGCCCCCCGCGCGTTGCCGATCGGACACGCGCGCCCCCGTGCTTCTGACTTTGGAGACCCCTTTTGAGCGATCCCGACGTCATCGTCGTCGGCGGAGGTTCCGCCGGCCTCTCTTTCGCGACCGAGGCCGCCGGCCTCGGCGCCCGCGTCGTGCTAGCCGAGGCCGACGCGCTCGGCGGGACCTGCGTCAACCGGGGCTGCGTGCCCAAGAAGCTCATGTGGACCGCCGCCAAGGCCATTCACGAAGCGGCCGGCTTGCACGCCTCAGGCGTGATCTCCGCCCCTCCGGAGGTAGACTACTCCCGCCTCGCCCGAAGCGCGGCCGATCACGTCGCCTCTCTGCAGAAGATGCAGGCCGAGCGGCTGCGCGACGCGGGCGTCGAAGTCCGACGGACCACGGCTAAGCTTCACGACGACCTTTCGGTGAGTCTCGACGACGCGCCCGACGCGCCGCTTCGCGCGCCCCGCGTCGTCTGGTGCGCCGGCGCCCGCCCGGTGAAGCCGGATTTCGACGGCGCCGATCTGGCGGAGACCAGCGACGACCTCTTCGGCTGGCGACGGCGTCCTGACCGGCTGCTGATCCTCGGCGGCGGCTACATCGGCTGCGAGTTCGCCGCCATCTTCGCCGCCTTCGGAACCGAGGTGACCCTCGTCGACCATGGCGACCGGCTGCTCAGCGGCTTCGCCCCCGCCCTTTCCCGCCTCGCGGAGGAGCATCTGCACGACGCGGGCGTCGACACCCGGCTGGGCGGGGAGCTCCAAGCGCTCCGCGAAGACGGCGGCCGCCGCCGCGCCGAGTTCGCCGACGCGCCGTCCGCCTGTTTCGACCGCGTGCTGGCCGCCGTCGGCCGCGCCCCGGCGCTGGGATCCCCGGCCGAGACGTTCGACCTGCGGACCTCGGACGCAGGCGCGGTCCGCATCGACGACCGCTTCTCCCCCGGCGTGGACGGGCTCCACGTGGTCGGCGACGCGGCGGACCGGATGCCGCTGACCCCCGTCGCCACCGCCGACGGCGCCTGCCTCGCGCGGCAGCTCTTCGGGGACGGCGACGCGCCGATCCCGCTCGACCATGCCGCCCGCACGGCCTTCGTCCTTCCCCCCATCGCCCAGGTCGGCGAAGTGGGCGAGGGCGAGTCGGAACGCTTCTCTCCGCTTGGCCACGCGGTGAAGGGCGAGACGCCGCCCGAAGCCTGGCGCCTCGTGGAAAACCCGCAGGGCGCCCTCTCCGGCGTCGCCCTCGCCGGCGAAGCGGCGCATGAGATGATCGGCTGGGCCGCGCAGTCCGTCGCCGAGGGCCGTCGCCGCGCCGCCCTGCCCCGCGCCGTCGCGATCCACCCCTCCTCCTCCGAAGAACCGCTCGGCTGACCCGCCGAACGCGCCGTCTTCAACGCCTTCCAACCGAAAGGACCCGCCCATGACCCGCCACGCTCTCATCGTCGCGCTGATCGTCTCGGTCCCCGGACTCGCCGCGGCGCAGATCGAAGCGCCGGTCGAGCCCGCCGATCCTCCGACCCTCGAGGCGCCGAGGGCGATCGACGGCTCCCAGCAAGAGCCGGCCGTCGACGGCCGAGGCCTCGGCGCCGGCACGATTTCCGATCCCGGCCCGATCTATGGGCAGGACGGTCGCGTCGCGCTCGGCGAGGCGGAGGAAGAGCGGGAGACGGATCCGCTCTTCGGCCAGCGGCTCGAAGAGGAGGACGACCGAACTCCGCTTTCCGACTGAGGCGCGGCACGCCGTCGCGCGCCCTCAGGCGCCGGCGCCACGCGCATGCGTTCGTCGCAGACGCGCGTCACGGTCTCGACGCCAGCATCGCGCGGCTCCATGACGGACAGATGATGCGCCGACACGACGACTCCTCCGCGGACGGGCCGGGCTTCGCCGGGACCTCCGAGGACCCCTCGCGCGGCCGGCCAGAACAAGCCGCCTCGCCTCGGGGCCTTTCAGAGCCCCCGTCGGCCCCTATCCCGCTGTTGACCGCAGCGGACGCCTACCCCGCGCTCGAACGCGCAGCTCTCAAGGCGCGGCGCAGCGTGTGGTTCTGGTTCCGCATCTTCGACCCCGAGTCGCGCCTGCGCGGCGAGGAGGCGCGCGCCGCGGGCCTGCGCCTCTGGACCGACCTCATCGCGCGAAAGCTCGACGACGGCGTGGACGTCTCCATCGCCGTCGCGGACTTCGATCCGGTGGGCGCGCCCTCGCTGCATGCCGGCGCCTGGCGGACCGCCCGCGCGCTCGCCAGCCTGCAGTCCGCCCCCCGCGGACCCGGCGCAGGCCGGCTCGACGTGCTCGTCGCCGATCATGCGGCGCGGGCGGGCCTGCTCTGGCGCCTTCTGGCCTGGCCGCGCGCCCTTTCCAGCGCCGCCGCGGCTCGGCAAGCCTTCAACCGACGCGAGCCCGCTCAGGCCCTGGTCGAATTTCCCGGCCTCGCCCGCTGGCTCGCCCTCCGCGACGACAGGTTGGTCTGGCGCGGGGTCGCCCTGCCCGAGCTCAAGCCGGCCACACATCACCAGAAGCTCGCCGTCTTCGATGGCGAGACGGCGATCCTCGGCGGGATCGACGTCGACGACCGGCGCTGGGACACGCCCCGCCACGACCGTCCGGCCGAGGAGACCTGGCGCGACCTCTCCGTCCAGGTCCGCGGTCCCGCGGCGGTCGCCGCCGGCCGGGCGCTCGCCGCGCTCTGGAACGACGAATGCGCGCGGCTCGCCTCCTCCGCACGTCCGCTCGATCCGCCGACCCGGTCGGAAACCCCGAACGGATCCCCGCCGAAGTCCGCGCCCGATCCCGCGATGCGCTTCCGAGTCACCCTCAGCGGCAGCCGCCGCGCAGGGTGGCGAGGCTTCGGGGTGGCGCCCCTGCGTCAAGAGCTGGAGGAAGACCATCTCGCCCTGATCGGCGAGGCCGAGCGCCTCATCTTCCTGGAAACCCAGTTCCTGCGCAGCCGCGCCATCGTCGACGCCCTCGTCGCACGCGCCGACGCGCGGTCCGACCTCGGCCTCGTCGCGATCCTGCCGGGCGCGCCGGACGCGGTGGCCTTCGAGGGGCGACGCGGCCTGCCCGAACGCCTCGGCGAGGCGCTTCAGGCCGAGGCGGCGGATCGCCTGCACGCCGCCTTCGGCCCCCGCGTCGCCCTCCTCTCCCCCGTCCAGCGCAAGCCGGCGCCGCCGGAGGCCGGCCGCGCCGCTCTGGCCGAGGCGGAGATCATCTACGTGCACACCAAGGCGCTGATCGTCGACGATCGGGCCGCCATCGTCAGCTCGGCCAATCTCAACGGCCGCAGCCTGCGCTGGGACACCGAGGCCGGCCTGACTATCCGCGACGCGGACTTCTCGGCGAAGCTGCGGCGCCGCCTCTCCCGCCCGCTCGCTCCCGCTCCAGTCGCGGACGCTTCGACCGAACGCGCCGTCGCGGCTTGGCGCGAGCTGGCCGAGGCCGACGCTGGCCGCCAGCCGGAAAACCGGCTCGGCCGGGTCGCGCCCTACGCCGCGGCGCCGGCGCGCCGGCTCGGCCTCCGCGCCGCGCTGCATCTGCTGCCTGAGGAGATCGTGTGAAACGGCGCTGCGGCGTCGACCCTGATAAATAATGGAACCATACCGATCGAGGCACGTTGCTTACCCAACGCAGCAACGACAAAGGAGATCATCATGCTGAGCTGGTCCATCGGCTTTCTGATCATCGCCCTCATCGCGGCGGTTCTGGGTTTCGGCGGCATCGCCTCCGCCTCCGCCGGTATCGCGCAGATCCTGTTCTTCGTCTTCATCGCGCTGTTCGTGATCGCTCTGGTCGCAAACGCCGTCCGTGGACGAGCGCCCCGCACCTAACGTTCGTCAGCGACGGTCACGCCCGCCTTCCCAGCCCGGAAGGCGGGCGTTTTCTGCTTTTAATCTGGACACTCACCCGAAAGGGCCGCGCCATGGACCCCGCCTCGATCGTGCAGGATCGCGTCGTCGAGCTGACCCGCGCCGCGGTGGAAGCCGCGCCGCGCCTCGGCGTCGCGCTGACGCTGATCCTTCTAACCTGGGCCGTCGCCCATGGCGGCCGCTGGATCGCGAGGAAGCTGGTTGAGCGCGCTGGCGGCCGGCGCGGTCTCGCCGACGTCGCCGCCATGCTCGCGGGCGTGGCGATCTGGACCGCGGGCCTTCTGATCGCCGCAACCATCGCCTTTCCCACGGTCACGCCCGGTCGGCTGCTGACGGCGCTCGGCCTCGGCTCCATCGCCATCGGCTTCGCCTTCAAGGACATTTTCGAGAACTTCTTCGCCGGGCTCCTGATCCTGGTCCGCGAGCCCTTCGACATCGGCGATCACATCGCCACGGACGAGCTCGAAGGCCAGGTCGAAGCCATCACCATCCGCGACACCCGCATCCGTCGCACCGACGGACAGCTCGTGGTCGCTCCCAACGCCGCGCTCTTTCAAACCCCTGTCACGGTGCGCACGAACGCCGAGCATCGCCGCGCCACCGTGATCTGCGGCGTAAGCTACGACGCCGACGTGGACGAGGCCCGCGCGGTCATCGAGAAGGCGGTCCGCCAAGTCGACAGCGTGCGCGACGACGTCAAGGACGTGCAGGTCTTCGCCCATGGCTTCGGCGCCAGCTCCATCGATTTCGAAATCGCCTGGTGGACCGGGTCGCGCCCCATCGACATCCGCGCCTCGCGCGACGAAGTGGTCGCGGCGGTCAAGCGCGCGCTCGACGAGGCGGGCATCGAGATCCCGTTCCCGCAGCGCACCCTCACCTTCAAAGGCGCGGCGCCCGTGGCGCTCGAGGAAAGGTCGGCCGCGTGAGCCTGCCCGCCCGCGCCGGCGCGGCGCCCGTCCGCCGACGCCGCGCCGGCGCGTCGATGACCGCGGCGCGGGCCCGGCCCGACGCG
>JBCCPD010000024.1:0-18976 GCA_039025075.1 Pseudomonadota bacterium
GTCGTGGGTGATGAAAACGGTGTCGTCGTGGTGGAAATCGCCGTCGCCGATGCAGGCGCCGGCCACGTGGGCGAGGGCGTCGTCGCCGGTGAACTCGACGATACCGTTTTCATCACCCACGACGCCGAGCGCTGCGAGAGCCGCCAAGTCTACAAGAAGGTCCTCCGCGGCTCCGCCAAGGGCGTCTTCCAGGGCAAGATCCTGGTGAAGGAAGGCGCTCAGAAGACCGACGGCTACCAGCTCTCCCAAGGCCTGCTGCTCGACGACGAAGCCGAGTTCCTCGCCAAGCCGGAGCTTGAGATCTATGCCGACGACGTCGCCTGCTCCCACGGCTCCACCTGCGGGGCGGTGGACGAGGACGCGCTCTACTACTTGCGCGCCCGCGGCGTGCCGCGCGCCCAGGCCCAGAACCTGCTGGTCCTCGCCTTCATCGGCGAGGCGGTCGACGAGATCGAGGACGACGCCCTGGCCGAGGAGATCCGCGAGCGCGTCGCCGCCTGGATCGACCGGCGCACCTGACGCCGCGCCCGTGACCTCGCCCTCCGCCGCCCCCGCCCGCGGCCCCGCCGCAGGGGTTCTCGACCGCATCCTCCGCGCCTGGCGCGGCGCCCGGCCCGCCGCGCAGGAGGAGCTTGCCTCAGGCGCAGAAGAACCGCGCCTGCTCGCCTACGCCATGGGCGGCTGCTTCATCCTGTGGCTGGCCCAGACGCCCGTTCAGGTGCTGGAGCGTCTGCGGGTCGAGGCCGCGGCGGGCGAAGCGTCGGACGTGTCGATGCTGGTGACCGCGAACCTCGTCTCCATGCTCTTCTTCACGCCCCTGATGCTCTACGGCGTCGCGGCGCTGGCGCGGATGATCCTCAGGGTCTTCGGCGGGCAGGGCGGCTGGTTCGCCACGAGGCATATGGTGTTCTGGTCCCTCGTCGTCGCGGCGCCCGCGATCCTTTCGGGCGGCCTCGTCACCTTCGGCCTCGACCTGGCGGGCATCGGCCGCTGGTCCGGCCTGCCGCTGGTGCTCGCCAATCTGATCTGGCTGCGCTTCTGGGCCGAAGGGCTGGCCGCAGCGCACGGCTTCCGCTCCGGCCTCGCGATCTTCGCCGTGATGGCGGGGCTCGCCGCCGCCTTCTCCGTCGCCGCCCCCGGCCTCGTCGCGCCCGCCTGATGCGCCTGCGCCACGGCCCTTTCTGAACCCGCATTCATGAAGCTTGCGATCCTTTCATCTTCTGTTAATAATGTACGCATCGCGCGATACCGCCCGCGTGATGCGTACAGGAGATCGAGGCATGCAAGCGTATCGGCATGCGGTCGCGCCCCCGGCGACCCACGAGCCATGGGCCGAGCCTTGGGCCCGAACGCCCCTGACCATGAACGACCGCCTGCTCGAGGCGTGGCGCGACATGGCCGTCTCCACCCGTCGCCTGCTGGACGAGAACCCCACCGAAGGCCGGCTGCTGTTCTACCTCATCCTCTCGGACGTGGTGTTCTTCTTCTCCTGGTCGTTGAAGACGCTGCTGGCCCCGACCTCCGCCGCGGCGGCGCAGCTGCCTATCGACATCGGCCTGTGGCTGATCCTCGCCATCCTCACCCGCACCGGCGCGCTTTATGCGCTGGCGACGCTGGCCACGGCGGCGGCGCAGCTGGCCGGCGGCCGCGGCTCCGCCCGCGACACGCGCGCGGCGGTGTTCTGGGCGGCGCTGGTCTCCGCCCCGTTCGGTCTCATGGCCTCGGTCCTCGCCGTGATCCTCAGCCGGGGCGAACAGGCGGTGCCGGCGCTGCAGAACCCCGTCTTCACTCTGCCGCCCTATTATCTGGGCCTCGTCCCGTTCCTGTGGTTCATCGCCGCCGGCCTGGCGGAGGCGCATGGCTTCCGTCGCCCGCCGCTGGTGTTTCTCGCCCTCTCGCTCGGGGCGGTGGCGCTCAGCTTCTGGGGCCTCTATCTGTCGGAGCGATAAGGGCGGCCGCCGCGGCGGCCCCCGCCCCGCAGCGGAGCCGCAGAGCATGAGCGACGCCACCCTCCAGTCCCTCGCGCAGAACGTGATCGAGGCCTATCAAACGCCGCGCCTGTCGGTCCGCCGCATCATGTCCGTCGGCCTCAGCCTGCAGGACGGCCTGCTGATGGTCGTCGCGGCCTTCGCCATCCAAGCCTTCACGGGCGAGCTGGGGAGCCTCCTGCTCTCGGGCGTGGTCGGCCCGCGCCTCGGCCAGCGCATCGCGGAGCTGGCGGTGCAGGCGGCGATCTTCCTGATGCTGGCCTGGGGCGTGCACGCCATCGGCAGGCGCTTCGGCGGAGAGGGCTCCAAGGACGAGTGCATGGCCGCCGTGGCCTGGCACCTCTTCGCGACCGCCTTCCTCGCGCCCTTCATGCTGATCGGCATGAACGCCCTGACGCCGGATGGCTCGGCGCCGGGCATCCTCTTCTTCCTGGCGCCGCTTTGCGTGGTCGTCTCGGTCTGGATGTTCGCGAGCATGGTGGCCGAGGCCCATGGGTTCGAACGTCTGGCCCCGGTCGTCTTCGCCACCATCATCGGCTTCTTCATCTCCGGCCTGGTGGCCTTCATCCTCCTCGACGTGGTCTCCGGCGGCCCGCCCGGCGGGTCCTGACCCGCTCGCTCCGCCCAGCCCGATCCCGCCCGATCCCGCAAGACGCAAGAGCATCGCCCATGTCCGCTCCCTACGACGTCCACGCCCTGCGCCGCGACTTTCCAATCCTGTCGCGCGAGGTCCACGGCAAACCCCTGGTCTATCTCGACAACGGCGCCTCGGCCCAAAAGCCGCAAGCGGTGATCGACGCCGTCTCCAAGGCCTATTCGCAGGAATACGCCAACGTCCATCGCGGCCTGCATTTCCTATCGAACCTCGCCACCGAGAAGTACGAGGCCGTCCGCGAGACGATCCAGCGCTTCCTCGGCGCCGAGCACTCCGACGAAATCGTCTTCACCACCGGCACCACCGAGGCCCTCAACCTCGTCGCCTACGGCTGGGCCGAGCCCCGGATCGAGGAGGGCGACGAGATCCTCCTGACGGTGATGGAGCACCACGCCAACATCGTCCCCTGGCATTTCCTGCGCGAACGCCACGGCGCGGTCCTCAAGTGGGTGGAGCCCGCCGCGGACGGCTCCCTCGACGCGCAGACCGTCATCGACGCCATCACCGACCGCACCAAGCTGATCGCCGTCACCCACATGTCCAACGTCCTCGGCACCGTCGTGGATGTGAAGGCCATCTGCGCCGCCGCCCGCGCCAAGAACATCTGCACCGTCATCGACGGCTCCCAGGCCGCCGTGCACATGCCGGTGAACGTGGCCGACATCGACTGCGACTTCTACGCCGTCACCGGCCACAAGCTTTACGGCCCCTCAGGCTCGGGCGCCCTCTACCTCAACCGCCGGCGGCATGACGAAACCCGCCCCTTCAAGGGCGGCGGCGACATGATCCGCGACGTCGGACGCGACGCCGTCTCCTACGGCGACGCGCCCTTCAAGTTCGAGGCCGGCACGCCCCCCATCGTGCAGATCACCGCGCTGGGCACGGCGCTCGACTACATGACCGACATCGGCATGGAGAACATCGCCGCCCATGAGGCGGCCTTGCGCGACCATGCCCGAGAGCGCTTCGCCGGCCTCAACTGGCTGAACATCCAAGGCGACGCGCCGGGCAAGGGCGCCATCTTCTCCTTCACCATCGAAGGCGCCGGCCACGCCCACGACATCTCCACCGTGGTGGACCGCAAGGGCGTGGCCGTGCGCGCCGGCCACCACTGCGCCCAACCCCTGATGCAGCACCTGGGCGTCACCGCCACCTGCCGCGCCTCCTTCGGCATGTACAACACGACCGACGAGGTCGACATCCTCGTCGACGCGCTCGAAACCTGCCACAAGCTCTTTTCGTAGACGTCCCCGAAACGAAAAGACCGGCCCCCGGGGCCGGTCTTTTCAGCGCGATGTCGCGGCGTCCCTCAGGTCTTCATCAGCTTGGCGCGCATATGCTCCAGCGCCCGGCGCAGGGCGGCGACGTCTTCCTCCGGCAGCCCATCGACCGCCTCGTCGATCACTTCCCGCGCCAGGGGCATGATCACCTCCAGCGCCCCGGCGGCCCCGTCCGTCGGCACGATCCGCTTGGCGCGCCGATCGCCTGGATGCGGCTGCCGCTCCACCAGCCCCCGATGCTCCAGCTTGTCCACGTAGCCGCACAGCGTCATCGGCTCGACGCCCATCCGCTCGGCGATCTCGGTCTGCCGCGCGCCCGAAGCCGCCACCGCATGCACCAGCGCCCGGGCCTCGCCCCCCGTCAGCTCCAGCCCCGCCGCGCTGACCTGACCGGCGAAGCCGAGCCGCAGCAGCCGCGCCACGTCGTTCACCAGGAACCCCAGCGAGTTCGGGTCCGGCGCGCCGGCGCGTTCAGGGCTGTCGTCCGGCGCCGTTGCGGCGCGCGCGCTCAGGGTCATGGGCTGGCCTTCGTCGGTCTTCGCTTGCGACTTAAAGTAAGGTTTCCTTGCCACGGGGCGCAAGCCCGCGGGACCTCTGGTCCGAAGACCGCTGGCTGAAAGGCCCGGCGCCGTCCGCGCCGCCCGCCGACGCGGTCAGCCAATCGTGCAGCCGCCGCGCCGCTTCCGGCGCCTCGCGGCCCTTCTTCACGCCCAGATGGTAGGCGCAGCCGGTCTCGTCCGTCTCCGAGGTCAGGCGCAGCAGATCCCCCCGCGCCAGCCACGGGGCCAGGAGCGCCAAGGATCCCAAGATCACCCCGTCCCCCGCCAGCGCCGCCTCCACCGCCATGAAGTAGGTCGAAAACACCCGCACCGGCCGCCCGGGCATCGCCGCGCCGGCCCGCGCGAACCACCGCTCGAGCGTGATCCACTGCGGCCGCACTCGGTCGTAGTCCAGCAGATCGAGCGCCCCCAGCCGCTCCAGCGGCAGCGGCAGGTCCGCCGCGCTCAGCCCCCGCGCCGCCAGATGCGCCGGCGCCGCGACGGGGGCCAGCGCCTCCGGCAGCAGCGGCGTCAGCGTCCAGCGCGGATGATCGGCCGAGGCGGCGTAGAGCACCGCAAGGTCGTTGGCCTCCGCCGCCGCTTCTCCCAGGTCGTCCGTCGTCAGCAGCCGCACCGCCTCCGTCCCGCCGGCCCGCGCATAGTCCCTCAGCCGCTCCCCCAGCCACAGATGGCTGACCGAGCCCGACGCCGCGATGGTCACCGCCGCCGGCCGGGCCCCGGCCCCCAACGCCTCGAAGCTTTCGTCCAGATAGTCGAGCGCGGCCCTCACCCGCCCCCGCAGGGCCTCGCCCTTGGCGGTCAGCGCCAGGCGCCGGCCGGACCGTTCGAACAGGGCGAAACCGACCTGAGCCTCCAACGCCGCGATGCGCCGGCTGACGGCGGCCTGGGTCACCAGCAGCTCCTCGGCCGCTTCGGTGAAGCTCATGCGCCGCGCCGCGGCCTCGAAAACCCTCAGAGCATCGAGCGATTTGGGCAGGTTGGCCGGCTTCTCCATTACCTGAAGTTATCCCAACGCCTGAGTCATTGTGCGATTTTCTCAGCGAAACGCCGCCCGTATCGTCTGCTCCGAGACCCAAACGGCTCGAACAAGTCGCGAACGCCCTGCCATGCTGCACCAGATCGACGCCGTTCCAGCCCTCGCTCTGGGCGAAAACGCGCTGCAATCGCTGCCGGAAACCGCCGAGAAACGGGCCGAAGGCGCCCCGATCCTGCTGATCTGCGACGCCGGATTGGCCGAAACGCCGCTGGTTTCGGGCCTGACGGAGGCGTTTTCGGCGCGAAAGACGGCGCTCGAAACCCATGTTCCGGCCGCCCGAGAGCCCTCCGCCGCCTCGATTTCAGCCGCGGCGGAGGCCGCGCGCGGCTTGAAAGCGGGCCTGATCATCGGCCTCGGCGGCGGCTCCGCCCTCGACATCGCCAAGATGACCGCCGTCTGCGCCCACCCTCAGGGCGCCTCCGACCCCATGTCCTACGCCCTCGGGACCCGGATCCTGGACGTGTCGCTGCCCAAGATCCTAGCCCCGACGACCGCCGGAACAGGCGCCGAAGCCGCCTCGACCTGCGTTTTTTCGGCGCCCGACGGGCGAAAGACCTGGGCCTGGGGCCCCGCCGCCAAGCCCTCCCTGGCGATTCTGGACCCGGTCGCCACCGCCACGCTGCCGCCCCATCTGACCGCCTGGTGCGCTCTCGACGCCTTCGTGCACGCCTTCGAGGCGGCGACCAACCGCAACGCCCACGCGGGCGTCCATCCCCACGCCCACGCCGCCCTGCGCCTGGTTGCGGCTCACCTCCCCAAGACGTTGAAAAACAACGAGATCGAGGACCGCCAGGCGCTTCTCCTGGCCGCCTTCCACGCCGGCGTCGCCATCGACGCCTGCTCCACGGCCCTCGCCCACAACCTCAGCCACGCCTTGGCCGGCCTCGCGCCCGTCCACCACGGCCTCGCGACGGCCCTCGCCTTCGAGGCGACGCTGCCCTGGCTGGTCGAGACGCCGACCCCCGCCCTGCGCGCGGCCGCCGCCGCGCTGGATCTGCCCGGGCCGGAGGCGCTGTCGCGCTTCCTCGGCCGCCTTATGGATCAGGCCGGCATCGAGCGCCGATTGCCCAAGGACTTCAGAAGCTTCGCTCCCGAAGCTCTCCGCGATGAGGCGCTGCGCCCCGAGCATGCGCCCATGCTCGCCGCCACCGCCCGCGCGGCTTCGCCCGAGGATCTTCTCGCCTTCTCCCGCACGCTCCTGGCCCTCGCATGAGCCGTATCGCCTCCATCGAGATCAGCCACCACAGCATGCCCTTGGACCCGCCGTTCAAGGCCAGCTGGGACGGCCGCGACCGCGTCCAATTCGACGCCACCGTCGTCCGCGTGCGCGACGAAGACGGACGCGAGGGCGTCGGCTCCGGCGACTTGATGCTGGGATTCCAGGGACATGAAGACCTTTTCGTAGGCCGAGACCCCCGCGACCTCTCCCGCCATGCCGAAGTACTGAGCCACATCGACTTCCACTACGGCCGCCCCTGGCCGCTCGATCTCGCGCTGCAGGACCTCGCCGGCCAGATCGCCGAAGAGCCGGTGTGGCGCCGGCTCGGCGGCCGCTCCGACCGCCTGCGCCTCTACGCCTCTTCCGGCGTCGCGCGCGACGCCGAGGCCCTCGCCGACCAAGCCCATCGCTTCGTCGAGGAGGGCTTTCAGGGCCTCAAGATCCGCCTCTCCGCCACCCAAGGCGGGCGCGGCGGCTGGCGCGAGGACGTCAAGGCGCTGGAGGCCGTCCGCGCCCGCGTCGGCGGCGCCCTCGCCCTCATGGTCGACTGCAACCAGGGCTGGCGCATGCCTTGGGACACCGCGCCCGCCTGGACCTTCAAACAGGCGCTCGAGGTCGCCAAGGCCCTGGCGCCGCTTGACATAACCTGGCTCGAGGAACCCCTCCACCGCGCCGACCTCAAGGGCATGGCCGCCCTGCGCCAGGCCACCTCGATCCCCATCGCCGGCGGAGAAATGACGCGCGAGCTCACCGCCTTCCGCGACCTCATCGAGGCCCGCGCCCTCGACATCCTGCAGCCCGATTGCGCGTTGGTCGGCGGCATCACCGGCTTGGCGCGGGTGGCGGAGGCGGCGCTCGCCGCCAACCTGCGCTTCACGCCGCATAGCTGGACCAACGGGTTCGGCGTGCTCGCCAACGCCCATCTCGCCGCCGGGGCCGCGGGGTCCGAGTGGTTCGAATGGCCCTACGATCCGCCCGAATGGTCGCCTGAGCGGCGGGATTTCCTTCTGGCGCAACCGCTTGAACGAAAGGGCGGCGTCTATCACCTGCCCCTCGCCCCGGGTCTCGGCGCGGTCCTGGACGAGGACCGCTTGCGCGCCACTCGGCTCGGCGACGTATGAGTCCGGCGACGCCTAGCTCCGGCCCGGTCGCGAGCGCCGGATGGACCGGGCCAGCAGCGCCACGGGAAGCAACCCGACCGCCGCGATGGCGAGCGACGGAAAGGCCGCCTGCTCCAACCGCTCGTCGGAGGCCAGCCGATAGGCCTGGATCGCCAGCGTGTCGAAGTTGAACGGCCGCAGCATCAGAGTCGCCGGCAGCTCCTTGACCACGTCCACGAAGACGATCAGCCCGGCCGTCAGAAAGGACCCTTTGAGGATCGGCGCATGGATCCGGCGCGCCACGCCCCAGACGCCCAGCCCCAGTACTCGGCCGGAGGCGTCCAGGTTGGGATGCGCCGCCTCGAAGCCGGCCGACACGGTCCCAAGCGCCACCGCCATGAAGCGGGCCATGTAGGCCAGCAGCAGCGCCGCCGCCGTGCCGGTCAGCAGCAGCCCGGTGCCGACCCCGAACCAGTCGCGCGCCAGACCGTCGACCATATTGTCGAACCCTGCCAGAGGGATGAGAAGTCCCACCGCGATCACGCCCCCGGGCGCCGCATAGCCAAGGCTCGCCGCCAGCTCCGCCGCCCTCGCCCCCGCCCCGGGCGCGAGGCGCGAGGCGTAGGCGATCAGAACCGCGCCCGCCACGCAGATCGCCGCGGCGCCGGCGGCCAGCGTCAAGGTGTTGGAGGTGAACTGCCAATAGCGCGGCCAAAGCAGGCCGGGGCCCGCATGCAGCGCCATCTCGCCCAAAAGCGCCACGGGCCCCAGGAACCCGCCCAGCACCGGCAAGGCGCAGGCGGCGGCGGCGGCCCAGCCCCGATAGCCGGTCAGAGGACACTCGACCAGCGCTTCCACCCGTCGGCCGGCCTCGTGGCGCTTGGCGGCGCCCCTCTGCCAGCGCTCCAGCGCCGCCAAGGCCAGCGCCAAGGTCAGCAGGCAGGCCGCGATCTGCGCGGCCGCCACCCGATCCCCCATCGAAAACCAGGCCCGGTAGACGCCGGTGGCGAAGGTCTGCACGCCGAAATGCGCGACCGTGCCGAAATCGGCCACCGTCTCCATCAACGCCAGCGCCACGCCGCCGGCGATGGCCGGGCGCGCCATGGGCAGCGTGACGCGGAACAGAACCCCCCAGGGTCCGCAGCCCAGCGTCCGCGCCACCTGCGCCGCGGCGACCGACTGGTGCAGCAACGCCGCCCGGGTCAGCAGATAGACATAAGGATAGAGGACCAGCGTGAGCATCAGCGCCGCGCCGCCCTCCGAACGGATCTCTGGAAACCAGTAGTCGCGCGGTCCCCAGCCGGTGACGTCGCGCAACAGGGTCTGCACCGGCCCCGGATGGTCCAGGAACCAAGTATAGCCATAGGCGAGCACATAGGCGGGAAAGGCCAGCGGGGCGACCAGCGCGACCTCGAAGAAGCACCTGAACGGAAAGCGGAAAGACGTGACCAGCACCGCCGCGCCGACCCCGATCAGCGCGGTGCCGAGCGCCACCAGAGCCGCGATGCGCAGCGTCGACAGGGCGTAGCGCGGCAGCACCGTGTCGGCCAGGATGCGCCAAAGCGACCAGTCCCCCAGGATCGCCGAGGCGAAGACCGAGGCCGCCGGCAGCGTGCAGAGCGCCGCCACGGCCCAGCCCAGCCGCGCCGTCCAGATCGCGCCGCCCTCCGCCGGCCCGCGGCGGGCGCGGAGCGGCGCGCCGATCGGAACGCGCGATGCAGCGCCGGAGGCGTCCGAAGCGGGGTCTGGGTCGGCCAAGTCACGAGCCCTCGAGGCTGCGCAGCGGCGGAACGGGCGTCGCGCCGAGGGCGGCCGCCGCGCCGCGCTCGATGCCTCGGGTAGCTCGGCCGGGCTCGCATCGCAATCGCGCCGGTCGGCCGGCGCGAGACCGCGGCCGAGGCCCGGACCTCGCGAAGACCCGGCGAACACCACGGCGATCCGGTCACGCCCGCGGCCGCGCGGCGAGCCCCGACGCTGCGCGGCGCCCGCGATCGCCGCGCCTTCGCGCCGCCTCGCCCCGCTTGCGCGAAGACCCGCCTTAGGCGATACGCTGCGCCTCGGCGCGATCCGAATATCGCGCAAACGTGAGATGCTTGCGAGCCGAAAGGATCGCGCGCATCGTCGGGTTGCGTGCTATTCGCCAACTCGATGTGAGTTTGAGGGAACGCCGGGGTGCCGGCGCGCCCTCCCAGGGGATCGGGCCGCGGGGATCGGCCGAGCAGTCAAGGAGCCCGAGGACATGTCGACCAGCGTGGCCGGCGGAGGCGTCGCCTCCCCTTCGGATTTCATCAAGGATCGGGGCGGGTTCGTCCTGTTCCTCCTATGCGTCCTGGCGCCGATGCCGGTGTTCTGGTTCGGCGCCAACGCGCTGGTCTACGAATGGGGCCGGCCGGAATACTCGCACGGGCCCCTGATCCCGGTCCTCTCCGCCTTCATCTTCCTGCGCGAGATGGCCATGGTGCCGACCAGTCAAAAGCCGGTGACGGACCGCTGGCCCGGCGTCGCGCTGGTGGGCCTGGCGCTGACCCTGGCGGTGCTGGGCAATCTGGCCCGAATCCCCGACATCGTCTTCTACTCGATGATCATCTGGGTGGCCGGCCTGGTGCTGATCTGCTTCGGGTTCAAGCGCGGCCTCTTCTTCTGGCCCGCGGTGCTGCACCTGGTCTTCATGCTGCCGATCCCGCAGTTCCTTTACTGGAAGATCACCATCTACCTGCAGGGCGTCAGCTCCGAGCTCGGGGTCTGGTTCATCCGGCAGATGGACATTCCCGTCTATCTCGACGGTCATGTGATCGATCTGGGCGTCTACCAGCTGCTGGTGGCCGAGGCCTGCTCCGGCCTGCGCTACCTCTTCCCGATCATGAGCTTCAGCTACATCTTCTGCGTACTCTACAAAGGGCCGAAATGGCATAAGGCGGTGCTCCTGCTCTCCGCCGTGCCGATCGCCGTCTTCATGAACTCCTTCCGCATCGGCATGATCGGCGTGCTGGTGAACTCCTATGGCATCGAGCATGCGGAAGGCTTCCTGCACTACTTCGAAGGTTGGGTGATCTTCGGCGCCTGCATCGCCATGATGTTCGGTCTTGCACGCGTCATGCAGAAGATGGCGGGCGACCGCCGTCCGCTGTCCGAGGCGCTCGACCTCGAATTCACCGAGATCGTGCCCCAGGCCCGCAGGGCGCTGGAGATCCCCGTGACCCGCGCTCTGGGCGCCGCGGCGGGCGTGGCTCTCGCTTTCTCCGCCGCCTGGACCGCCTTCCCCGGCGCCGCGGCGGTGGGCGTCGACCGCGTCGGCTTCGATCGCTTCCCCCGGCAGATGAGCGAATGGCGCGGTCAGTTCCGCACGCTCGACCCGGGCGTGGCGCGGGTGCTGGCGGCGGACGACTACCTGTCGTCCTACTTCATCAACACCCGCACCGGCGCGCCCGTCGACCTCTTCGTGGCGTATTACGACAAGCAGACCGAAGGCTCCGGCATTCACTCGCCCGAGGTCTGCCTGCCCGCCGGCGGGTGGGAGATGTTCGACATCCAGCCCCATCTGGTCACGCCCTCGGCCGAGACCGGCTACGCGCCTTTCGAGGTCAACCGGGCCATCATCCAGAAAGGGTCGGAGCAGCAGCTGGTCTACTACTGGTTCGAGCAGGCGGGCCTGCGCTTCACCAACGACTTCGTCGCCAAGGGCGGCAGCGTTTGGAACTCGATCACCCGCGGGCGCACCGACGGGGCGCTGATCCGGCTGATGACCCCTCTGCCGGCGAGCGGCGAGGTGGCCGCGGCCGAGGCGGAGCTCAACGCCCTGCTGGACCGCGCGCTGATGGAGATGCAGCGCTTCGTGCCCGAGTAAGCGCGCCGGCGTCGTCCGCCGCCTCGCCGCCAAGGTCCGGCCGCGGGAGGGAAGCCCTCCGGCGGCCGTTTCCGTTTCGGGACCCCCGACGCGGGGCGCATCGGCGCGTTGGCTCTGGACGCGCGGCCTTCGGACCGTCAGGCTGAAACCAGATCGGCCGCGACAGACGGCCGCGCCTAGGGAGATACGCCATGTTCCGCCTCGCGCCCCGCGGCCGCAGCGCCGCCTCCGTCCTCGCCCTGGCCGTCGCCGGCCTCGCCGCGCCCGCCGCCCCGGCCCTCGCCTCCGAGCAGGCCGTCACGATCGTCGCCGGCCATCCGCCGGTCTTCCGCTGGGTGAAGCACGCCAGCCAGACCTTCATCCCCGCGGTGAACGCCGCCCTCGAAGGCTCCGGCCACCACATCACGTTCCTCGAGCAGTACGGCGGCGCCCTCGCCGGCGTCGGCGAGGAGCTGGAGACGGTGGAGGTCGGCCTCGCCGAACTGGGCCTCGTCAGCTCCCTCTTCGACCCTTCGAAGCTCGCCATCCAGAACGTGACCTACGTGACGCCGTTCGTGTCCCCCGACAGCACGAAGATCGCCACGATGATGGATCGGCTGCAGGCCGAGGACCCGCGCATGCGCGCCAGCTGGGAGGAGAACAACCTCGAATATCTCGGCTGCGCCATCGGCATCGACGACTATCTGCTGATGACCGAGTTTCCGGTCGAAAGCCTCGCCGACCTCGACGGCCGCAAGATCGCGGCCCCCGGCGCGGCGGTGAACTGGCTGGCGGGGACCGGGGCGGTCGGCGTCTCAGGCAATCTCACCACCTACTACAACGAGATCAAGTCGGGCGTGTACGACGGCGTCATCGTCTTCGCCTCCGCCGCGCTGCCCGGCAAGCTGCACGAGGTCGCGCCCTACATCACGCGCCTGGGCTTCGGCGGGCAGTACGCCGGCGGCATGGCGGCCAACAAGGACTGGTACGAGGAGCAGCCCGAGGCGGTGCGCACGGCCCTCAAGGAGGCCTGCGCCGCCTATTCCGAGGCCTACCAATCCGACCTCGACGCCGCCGTCGCCGGGGCGTTCGAGGTCATGGAGGCGAACGGCGCGACCATCACCGACGCGTCGGTCGAGATGCGCGAGGCCTGGGCCGCCGGCATGGACAACAACGCGAAGCAATGGGCCGAGCAGCTCGACGCCTCCGGCAAGGCGGGGACGGAGATCCTTTCTCTTTACATGGACGCCATGCGCGCGGCCGGGGCGGAGCCGGTGCGCGACTGGGACGCCGAGTAGGCGCCGCGCGAGCCTCGCGATGAGCGCCTCCGAGGGTCCGCCGCAGGGGGACCCGATCCCCCTGCCGGCGGATGAACCCTTCGCCTCGGCAAGCTGGGCGGCGGTCGACCGGGCCGTGGGCGCGGTCACGGCGGGGCTGAACATCGTCGGCACGCTCCTGATCCTCGCCGTCGCCGTCCTGGTCAACGCCGACGTCATCGGCCGCGCGGTCTTCGCCGCGCCGGTCTCCGGCGTGCCGGAGATCGTCTCCCTCTCCATCGTCGCCATCGTCTTCCTGCAGGCGGCCGAGGCGGCCCGAGCCGGGCGCTTCGTGCGCTCCGACTCGCTGTTGCGCGCCTTGACCCGCCGAGCCCCCCGCGTCGCGGCGGCGCTCGACGCCCTTTGGCATGCGGCGGCTCTGGCCCTCATCTGGATCATCGCCCAGGCCAGCTGGCCCATCTTCCAGCGGTCGTGGGAGCGCAACACCTTCGTCGGAGCCATCGGCGACTTCACCGCCCCCGACTGGCCCGTGAAGCTGATCCTCCTGATCGGCTGCGGCGCCTTGATGGCCCAGTTCGCGCTGGGCCTCGCCCGCTCCCTCGCGGCGCTCCGTCGATGAGGCCGGCGCCCCTGTCCCGGCGGACGGCCCTCGGGGGCGTCGAGCCCCCTCGGTCCGGCTCGGCTGCGCCTCGCGGCGCCAGGCCTTCGGGGCCTGCGCCATGAGCCCGTTCGAGATCGGCCTGATATCTCTCGCCGCCATGGCCGGCCTGGTGATGGCGGGCCTTTTCGTGCCCGTGGCGCTGATGCTGTGCTCCTATGTCGGCGTCTGGGCGATCAAGGGCTCGCCGCTGCTGGCCGGCAAACTGCTGGCTTTGGCGGCCAACGACGCCCTCAGCTCCTATTTCTTCGGCGTCGTGCCGCTTTTCGTTCTGATGGGCTTCATCACCGCCGAGGCAGGCCTGGGCCGCGACGCCTTCCAGGTCGCCAACCATGTCTTCCGGCGCATCCAGGGCGGGCTCGGCCTCGCCACAATCGGCGCCAACGCCGCTTTCGCCGCGGTCACCGGCATTTCCATCGCCTCCGCCGCCGTCTTCGCTCGCCTCGCGGTGCCGGAGATGACCTCCCGCGGCTACACCGCCAAGTTCGCGACCGGCATCGTCGCAGGCTCCTCGGTCCTGGGCATGCTGATCCCGCCCTCCCTCCTCCTGATCCTCTACGCGCTCCTCACTGAGCAGTCCGTGGGCGATCTTTTTCTGGCCGGCGTCCTCCCCGGGCTTCTGCTGGCGGTCCTCTTCGGCGGCGTCGTCCTCGGCCTGGCGGCCTTCGCGCCCCGCTTCGTCGGCCTCGGCGCGCTGGAGGGCGCCCTCGGCCCCGAAGACGAGCTCACGGGGTGGGAGATCCTCACCAAAGGCCTTCCCCTCGTGCTCCTCATCGTCTTGACCCTCGGCGGCATCTACGGCGGGCTCTTCACGCCCATCGAGGCGGGGGCCGTCGGAGCCCTCGGCGCCACCCTCATCGGCCTCGCCAAGCGTCGCCTGACCCTCGGCGCCTTCTGGCGGGTGCTGACCGAGACCGGCCTCGTCACCGCCGCCATCTGCTTCCTGCTGATCGCCGCGCAGATGTATTCGCGCATGCTGGCGCTCTCCGGCGTTCCCGCCGGCTTCGGCGCCTGGGTGGCGACGGCGGACCTCGCGCCCATGCTCCTGGTCCTGGCCTATTGCGCCCTCGTCATCGCGCTCGGCGCCATCCTCGACAGCTCCTCCATCATGCTGATCCTGGTGCCGCTGATGCTGCCCGTCGCCATCGGGCTGGAACTGGATCTCATCTGGTTCGGCGTCGTCACCGTCATCGCGGTTGAGATCGGTCTCCTGACCCCGCCCTTCGGCATCTCCGTCTTCGTGGTCAAATCCACCCTCGCCGGCCGCGCGCCGCCGCTCGGCGACATCTTCGCCGGCGCCGCGCCCTTCGCGGCCGCGATGCTGGTTGCGCTCGGCCTCGTGCTGGCCTTCCCTTGGCTCGCCACAGCGTTGCTTTGAACTTCGAGAGGACCGCCCATGCCCCGCCGCTTCGTCGACATCTCCGTCGCGCTGGAGGCCGACATCGCCTCCGACCCGCCGGTCATGCTGCCGCAGATCGAGTACCAGGCTCACGCCGAGACCGCCGAGCAGGTCATGGCCTTCTTTCCGGGCCTGAAGAAGGAGCAGCTGCCGGAGGGCGAGGGCTGGGCGGTGGAGCGCCTGCAGATCGCCACCCATAACGGCACGCACCTCGACGCGCCCTACCACCACCATTCCCGCATGAACCGGGCGTTGAAGGAGGGCGGCGAGCGCTCCGCCACCATCGACGAGGTCCCCCTCGAGTGGTGCTTTCAACGCGCCTGCAAGCTTGACTTCCGCGAGATCCCCGACGGCGAGATCGTCTCGGCCATGGAGGTGCGGCTGGAGCTCGACCGCATCGGCCACGAGCTGCGCCCCCTCGACATCGTCGTCGTGAACACCTCGGCCGGGAAGGCCTACGGAAAGCCGAACTACATCCACAAGGGCTGCGGCATGGGCCGCGAAGCCACCATGTGGCTGCTGGAGCAGGGGGTGCGCGTCACCGGCACCGACGCCTGGAGCTGGGACGCGCCGTTCTCTCTGACCGCGAAGGAATGGGAGGAGACCGGCGATCCCTCGATCATCTGGGAAGGGCACCGCGCCTCCATGGAGATCGGCTATTGCCACATGGAGAAGCTGGCGAACCTGCAAAAGCTGCCGGGCACGGGCTTCGAGATCGCCTGCTTTCCGTTCAAGATCAAAGGCGCCTCGGCGGGGTTCACCCGGGCGGTGGCGATCTTCGAGGATTGAACGCCCCGGCAGGGGCCTCGCCTCCGGGGCGTCGTGCCGGAGGCGCGCAAACAAGCAACCAGCCCCATCGGCTCGCGCGCTTCGCGCGGGCGCCCGGAACGGCGGGCGTTGATCTTGGCTTCGAGGAAGATCGCTTTTGCTGGGGAAGAGCCGCAGGGGCTCTTGCTCGAGCGTGCGCCGAGTCGCCCGCCGCCTCAAGGCCGAGCCTCGCTCCGCTCGGTCGCTCCGCTGCGCTGCGCGAGCCTTGACCCAGCGAACGACTCGGCTTGCCTATGGTGAGGGGAGGGCGCTGCGAACGCGCCTGGAAAGGGGAGATCGCCATGACCCGGCTCGCGCCGCTGGCCCGCGAGGACCTGCCGCAACACGCGGCCTTCTTCGAGGTTGTCGAACGGACCATGGGCTTCGTGCCCAATTCGCTGCCCACCATGGCCCGCAAGGCGGGGCTGCTGGAGGGCTTCGCCGCTCTCGCCCAGGCCGCCCTGCCGGCCGAGCCCGAGGCCGTGCCGCGCCCCCTCCTCCAGATGTGCGCCGTCGTCGCCTCCGCCGCCGCCGGCTGCCGATATTGTCAGGCCCACACCGCCGCCACCGCAGCGCGCCTCGGCGTGAGCGCCGAGAAGGTCGCCGACCTCTGGCTCTATGAGACGTCCCCTCATTTCGACGACGCCGAGCGCGCCGCCCTTCGCTTCGCCCAAGCCGCCGCCGAAAATCCCGGCCGCGCCGACGACGCCACGCGCGCCGACCTCATCGCCCGTCACGGCGAGACCGGCCTGGTGGAGGTCACGGCCGTCGTCGCCCTCTTCGGCTTCCTCAACCGCTGGAACGACGCCATGGCGACTGAACTGGAGCCCGAGCCGGCGGAGTTCGCCGCCGCGCACCTTGCGCGCCACGGCTGGGAGGCGGGCAAGCACGGCTGAGCCGCGCGGGGGGCCGGGGGCCCGCGCGCCGTCTCGAAACCGTCGCTGAAGCGCGCTAGACCGCCGCCCATGACGATCTCCCTCCTCCAGGCGACCAAGAGCTTCGCCGGCAAGTCGGCGGTGGACGGCGCCACGGCCGAGGCCGCCTCGGGCGATTTCTTCGTCGTGCTCGGCCCCTCGGGCTGCGGCAAGTCCACCTTGCTGCGCCTCGTCGCCGGGCTCGAGACCCTCGACGCCGGCGAGATCGCCCTCGACGGAGAGACCGTCGCCGGCCCCAGCCGGCACGTGCCGCCCGAGACCCGAGGCACGGCCGTCGTCTTCCAGTCCTACGCCCTCTGGCCGCATATGAGCGTGCTCGACAATGTCGCCTTCCCGGCCGAGACCGCGGGCCTCTCCCGCGCCGACGCGCGGGCGGAGGCGGCGCGCCACCTCGCCACCGTCGACCTCGCCCCCTACGCTGATCGGCGCCCGGCCGAGCTTTCCGGCGGCCAGCGCCAGCGGGTGGCGCTCGCCCGCTGCCTCGCCTCCCGCGCCCGGGCGATCCTGATGGACGAGCCCCTGGCCAATCTCGACCCGCACCTGCGCGCGGCGATGGAGACGGAGCTGGCGCGCTTCCACCGCGCCTCGGGCGCCACGACGCTCTACATCACCCATGATCAGCGCGAAGCCATGGCGCTGGCCGACCACATCGCCGTGATGCGCGAGGGCCGGTTCGAGCAGGTCGCCGCGCCGGAGGAGGTCTACGCCCGCCCCCGCACCGAGGCCGTCGCCCGCTTCATCGGCCGCGGCGCCATTCTCGACGCCCGTGCCGAGGCGGGCGAGCACGCCCTGCGCCTGCCCGACCTCGGCATCGAGGCCGCCTGCGCCGGCGCCCGCCCCGCCGGCCCCGCCCGGGTCTTGATCCGGCCCGAGGACACCGCCCTCGCCAACGGTCCCGCCTCCCGCTCCGCGGTGCTGGAGGAGGTGGCCTATCGCGGCGGCGCCTGGGAGGCGTCGGCCCGCCTTGAAGGAGTGTCGGAGCCCGTCCCCGTCGCCTCCCGCACCCGCATCTCGGACGGCGAGCGCGCGCCGGTGGTCCTTTCGGGCGGCTGGGTGATCCCCGGCTGACGCGTCCTCAATCCCGCCAGGGCACGACGCCCGGCGGCAGGCGCCGGCCGGCCCGGTCCAGCCCCCACATCAGCCCGATGGTGACGATCACCGTCAGCCCCGACATCGCCGCGGCGATGTTGGTGTAGCCGCCGTCCTCGTAGTTGAAGATCACCGTGCCGATGGTTTCCGTCCCGCTCGACCAGAGCAGGGCCGAGACGGTCACCTCGTTATAGGCCGTCAAGAAGACCAGGATCGCGCCCGAGGCCGCCGCCGGCGCCGTCAACGGCGCGAAGATGCGGACCATGCGCCGCCCCCAGGAGGCGCCGGCCACCCGCGCCGCATCGTCGAGGCTCGGGTCGATCTGCGCGTAGGCGGCGCCGACGGGCTTGAGCGCGATGCTCAGGAACGCCGCCAGGTAGGCCAGCAGGATGATGCCCAGCGTGCCGTAAAGCGACACGCCGATAACCGGCAGCGGCCGGATGAAGGCCAGGATGAAGGCGATGGAGATCACCAGCCCCGGCACCGCATGGGCCAGATCCGCGAGCCCCGCCCCCAGCTCCGCCGCCCGCCGCGCGGCGCCGCGCGGCCGCGCCATGAACCAGCCCAGGCACCCCGCCAGCGCCGCGAGCATCAGCGAGGCCGTCCCCGCCACCAATGTCGAGTTCACGAAGGCCCGGTAGGTGACCGACTGGCGGAAGATCACCTCGTCGAAATGGCGGAAGGTCAGCGTCTCCCAGGTCAGGGGCAGGCCATAGGTCTGCACCAGCGCCGTGGCGAAGAGGCTGACCACGGGCAGCCCCAGGATCAGGACCATGACGCCCCAAAGCACTGCCTCCGCCCAAGGGCGCGCCCGCCCCAACCGCCAAGCCAGCGCCGCCTGCGGCGGGCCGATCAGCGCCGCCTTCGCCCGCCGCTGCAGCACCGTCTGCACGGCCACCGCAACCACGGCCACGGCTGCGATCAGAAAGGCGATCACCGCGACCGAGGTCAGAACGTCCGGGCCGAAGCTCGCCAGCCGTCGCCAGATCAGGACGGGCAGGGTGGTGTAGCGCGCCGGAATGCCCAGCAGCGCCGGGATGCCGAAGTTCCCCAGGGCCGAGACGAAGGCCAGCATGAACCCCGCGATCAGCGAGGGCGCCAGCAGCGGCAGGATCACCCGCCGCAGCACCCGCGCGCCCGAGGCGCCGGA
>JBCCPD010000025.1:0-18175 GCA_039025075.1 Pseudomonadota bacterium
GCCAGCAGTCGAAGGTCAGCCCCCGCTCGCCCAGCCTCCGGACGCCGCGCTGGTAGTCGGGGTCGAGGCAGAGGCCGGCGGGTCCCCGACCCGGAATCGCGAACTTCTCGGCCGCCTCCTCATCCCAGGCGGCGGAGTGGCGGATGCCGCGGAAGCGGCCCTTGCCGGCGGCCTCGTGGGCGTCGAGCACCTCGTCGAGGAGCGCCGGCTCGAGGCGCATGTCGGCGTGGCAGACGAGGGCGACGACGTCGGGCTCGTCGGCGGCGCCGGGACCGGATGTCTCGATCAGGTCGAGCACGTAGTCGGTCTCGCCGACGGGGCGGAGGTGCTTCGGCCCGTCCTTGCGGTGGAAGCTGCGGCACTCGATGAAGATGCTTTTGACGACCCGGTGGCCGGCGGCGTCGGCGCGGAGCTGCTCGATCTCGTAGAGGGTGCCGCCGCGCTGCCAGAGGTGGTGGTGGGGATCGACGATCTCCCAGTCCGGCTCGTAGACAGGCTCGTCGACGAGGGCGAGCCAGTCGTCCCGGTGGGACGCCTGGGCGGAGCGGGCGCGGGCGAGGTCGGTGTCGGTCTCGGCCATGGGGAACCTCCCTAGGGTTCTGTTTTCGCTATCGTTTCTTGACGGGGCGCATCAGGCCCTCTTGCGCCGTGGAGGCCACCAGGCGGCCATCGGCGGCGTAGATGGAGCCTCGGTTGAAGGCCCGAGCGCCTCCGGCGGAGGGGCTGTCCATGGCGTAGAGGTGCCAGTGGGAGAAATCGAGGGGCGCGTGGAACCACATGGCGTGGTCGAGGCTGGCGGTCATGACCTCTCCGGTCATGAAGCTCAGCCCGTGGGGGCGCAGGCCCGAGCCGAGGAGGTTCATGTCGGAGGCGTAGGCGAGGAGGCAGTGGTGGAGCCAGGGCGGACCCTGCACCGGCTGCGCGGTGCGGAACCACAAGCTATTGACATCGCTTAGCTTTCGAGGGGCGGTGAGATCTTGGGGCTCGACCTCGCGGATCTCTATGGGGCGGGGGCGGAGGAAGTCCTCGCGGCGCTCGGGGGCCACTTTGGGGGCGAGGCGGTCGCGGAGCTCGTCGCGGCTGGGCAGGGTTTCGGGGTCGGGCGCGTCGGGCTTGGGGTGCTGATGCTCCCACCCGTCCTCGGCTTTTTGGAAGCTGGCGGCGAGGTTGAAGATCTGGCGGCCGTGCTGGATCGCGATGACGCGGCGGGTGGTGAAGGAGCCGCCGTCGCGGGCCCGATCGACCTCGTAAATGACTGGAATCGAGGGGTCTCCGGGACGGATGAAGTAGCAGTGGAGGGAATGGCAGACGCGGTCCTCGACGGTGCGGTAGGCGGCGACGAGGGCCTGGGCTATGACCTGGCCGCCGTAGATGCGCTTGGAGGTTTCGCCGCCAGCGCCGATGCCGCGGAAGAGGTCGACCTCCAGCCGCTCGAGCTCGAGCATGGAGAGGAGGTGGGCGACCGGGTCTCGAGGGGCGTCTGGCATGGGGGCTCCGCTGCGGTTCGGAGGCGCAGGCTAGCGCCGCGGCGCGGCGGGGCCAATGCGCGGCGGGAAGGCGTGCAGCATCGGCGCCGCAAACGCGCACGCACAGTGCACGGAGGGTGCACCGCGCGTGCACAGATGATGTTGCGATCGTCGTGCATCTGTCCCGCATGCGTGCAGCTTGCGTGTGCACAGCGTCGGACTCGGGTTTTCAAAGGGTTAAGCGTAGCGGGTTGAAACCCGCCCTACGGGTCCGCGCGGCGTTCGACGGGGTCGCGAGCCGAGTCGTTCGCCGGGTCAAGGCTCGCGCAGCGAAGCGGAGCGACCCCGCCACATCGGCGGGGCTTGGCCTTGCGGCGGCGGGCGACTCGGCGGACGCTCGACCAAGAGCCCCTGCGGCTCTTCCCCAGCAAACAGCGATCTTCCTCGAAGCAAGCCCGCCGCCTGCCATTCCGGGCGCCCGCGCGAAGCGCGCGAGCCGATGGGGCTCGATGCCCCGGAGGCGAGGCCCGCCGAAAGCGCCGCCCTTAGACGCGCAGCGCCAGCAGAGCCTCCCAGTCGAAGTCGACGCCGTGGCCGGGGCGGTCGGGAGCCGTGGCGTAGCCTTCCGAGACCGTCAGCGGGTCGGCCATGAAGCGGTCGAGGCCGAAGGCGTGCCATTCGAGGTACGCCGCGTTGGGGCAGGCGCCCAGCAGGTGCACGTGCAGGTCGTGGGCGCCGTGGGACATGACGGGAAGGCCCATGGCCTCGGCCATGCGGGCGACCTTCATGAAAGGGGTGACGCCGCCGCAGGTGGTCAGGTCCGGCTCGGGGAAGTCGACGCCTCCCGCCGCGAAGAGGGCGGCGAACTCGGCGAGGGTGTGGTGGTTCTCTCCAGCCGCCAAAGGCACGAGGCCGAGGGAGCGGAGGTGGGCGTAGCCGGCGGTGTTGTCGGGCGAGATCGGCTCTTCGAGCCAGATGAGGTCGAACTCGCGCAGCCCGTGCATGGCTCGGACGGTCTGGTCGACGCGCCAGGCCTCGTTGGCGTCGGCCATCATTTCGATCTCCGAGGGGAGAGCGTCGCGCATGGCGGCGACGCGGCTCAGGTCCTCGGCCAGCGTCGGACGGCCGAGGCGCATCTTCACCGAACGAAACCCGGCTTCGACGCTGGCGAGTCCGCCTTCGACGAGCTTCCCGACCGGGAAGTTGAGGTCGATGTTGCCGGCATAGGCGCGGACCTTGGGGTCGTGGCCTCCGAGGAGCCGCCAGAGCGGCTGCGACAGGCGGCGGCCCTTGAGGTCCCAGAGCGCCACGTCGACGGCGGCGAGGGCGAAGGTGACCGGCCCGCCGCGGCCGGCGTAGTGCACGGCCTTGTACATGCGCCGCCAGAGCCATTCGATCTTTTCCGCATCCTCGCCCAGGAGGATCTCGCGGAAAGGGCCGTCGACGAGGGCGGCGACGGCGGGGCCCTGCCCCGCGTGCAGGACGGTGTAGCCGACGCCGGTGGCGCCGTCGGCGTCGGTGATGCGGGCGACGACCATGTCGAAGGCGGTCATGATGCCGGCGGCGGACGCCTCCATCGGTTCCGGCAGGGGCACGCGCAGGAGGTCGACCTGAAGGGTTTCGATGCGGGCCATGGCTCAGGCGTCCCAAGCGGAGGCGAGGGCGGGGCGGGCCTTGAGGCGGTCGATATAGGCCTTGAGGTTGGGCAGGCCGTCCAGGTCGCCGCCCCAGAGGCGGGCGGAGACGATGCAGGCGTGGCCCGTGAGGATGTCGGCGCCGGAGAAGGCGCCGGCGAGATGCGCCTTGCCCTCCATGGCCCGGTCGACAGCGGTCAGCATGCGGCCGAGCAGCTTTCGGGCGCGGTCGACGTTGACGTCGTTCCGCTTTTCCGGGGGGAGGAGGATGGTTTCGACCACGAGGGTGTTGACCGGGGGCATCAGCATGCCTTCGGCGAAGTGGAGCCATTGCAGGTAGTCGGGGAAGGACTCCTGATCGGGGCGCGGGTGGAGCCGGTGGTCCGTGTCGTAGGTGGCCAGCAGGTACTGGGCGATGGCGCCGGATTCGATCATGCGCACCGGCCCGTCCTCCAGCACCGGGACGCGGCCGAGGGGGTGGACCTGCTGGTATTCGGGCGAGCGCATGGCCGGATCGCCGAGCTTGAGACGCTCGAGCTCATGGTCGAGGCCGAGCTCGTCGAGCAGCCATTTGATGCGCACGGCGCGGGTGTTGGGGGCGTACCAGAGCTTCATGAGCGTTTCCTCGGTCTTGGTTTGCGCGCATGGTGCGGGCGGGGCGCGGCCGGAACAAGAGCCGCGTGGACGGGACGGCGCGGCGACTTGACCGGCACGTCACCCGAGGCCAACGTGCCGGCGACCAGGGATCAGGAAGGAAACGCCATGAAGACGCGGATCACGGAGCTGTTCGGGATCGAGCACCCCATCATCCAAGGCGGCATGCACTATGTCGGCTTCGCGGAGCTTGCGGCGGCGGTGTCGAACGCCGGGGGGTTGGGGACGATCACCGGGCTGACGCAGAAGACGCCGGCGGATCTCGCGAACGAGATCGCCAAGTGCCGAGACATGACCGACAAGCCTTTCGCGGTGAACCTGACCTTCCTGCCCACGGTGAGCGCGCCGGACTATCCCGGCTACGTGAAGGCGATCATCGAGGGCGGGGTGAAGATCGTGGAGACGGCGGGGCGGAACCCGCAGCAGGTGATGCCCTATCTGAAGGACGCGGGGATCAAGGTGATCCACAAGTGCACCTCCGTGCGGCACTCGCTGAAGGCGCAGAGCATCGGGTGCGATTCGGTGAGCGTCGACGGGTTCGAGTGCGGGGGGCATCCGGGCGAGGACGACATCCCGAACATGATCCTGCTGCCCCGGGCGGCGGACGAATTGGAAATTCCGTTCGTCGCCTCGGGCGGGATGGCGGATGCGCGCTCGCTGGTGGCGGCGCTGGCCATGGGCGCGGAGGGGATGAACTGCGGGACGCGCTTCATCGCGGTCCAGGAGGCGCCGGTGCATGAGAAGGTGAAGCAGGCGATCGTGGCGGCGAGCGAGCTGGACACTCGGCTGGTGATGCGGCCGCTGCGGAACACGGAGCGGGTGCTGACCAATCCGGCGGTGGAGCGGCTGCTGAAGAAGGAGAAGCGGCTGGGCGACGATCTGACCTTCGAGGACATCATCGACGAGGTGGCGGGGGTCTATCCGAAGATCATGATGGACGGCGACATGGACGCCGGCGCCTGGTCCTGCGGCATGGTCGCGGGGCTGATCCACGACATCCCCACCTGCAAGGCGCTGATCGACCGGATCATGTCCGAGGCGGACGCGATCATCGCCCGGCGGCTGGCGGGCATGCGCGGGGGCGCGGCGCTGGCGGCGGAGTGAGCGCCATGACCTATGAGACGATGCGCTTCGAGGCGGCGGACGGGATCGCGACGATCACGCTGCGCCGCGAGGACAGCCCGGCGAACGCGTTGAACGCGAAGATGGCCGAGGAGCTGTTCGACGCCGCGGTGCGCTGCGGCGCGCAGGACGTGCGCGCGGTGATCCTGACCGCCGAGGGGCGGATGTTCTGCGGCGGCGGCGACCTGGCCGAGATGGACGCCGCCCCGGACGCCCATGCGCATCTGTCGAAGATGGCGACGCTGCTGCATGCGGGCGTCTCACGGCTGGCGCACAATGACGCGCCGGTGGTGACGGCGGTGAACGGGACCGCGGGGGGCGGGGGCTTTTCCTTGGCGCTGGCCGGCGACGTGGTGCTGGCGGCGGAGGGGGCGAAGTTCGTGAGCGCCTATACCGCGAGCGGGCTGACGCCGGACGGGTCCTCCACCTATTTCCTGGCCAAGCATGTGGGTCTGCTGCGCGCCAAGGAGCTGATCCTGACCAACCGGGTGCTGACCGCGCAGGAGGCCTGCGATTGGGGCCTGGTGACGCGGGTGGTGGCGGCCGAGGACCTGCAGGCGGAGGCGCGGAAGCTCGCCGAGGGCTTCGCCGCGGGGCCGACCCTGGCCTATGGCGGCGCCAAGCGGCTCCTGGAGACGGCGTTCCGCGAGGGGCTGGAGGCGCAGATGGATCGCGAGACCCGCTCCATCGCCGGCATGATGCGCACCCATGACGGGCCCGAGGGGATCAATGCGTTTCTGAACAAGCGGACGCCGGAGTTCCGTGGGCGCTGAGCGGCGCGGAGTGATCGGTCGCAGGCGGCAGAGACTTCAGATCAGAAAATCGTCCGCGTCGAGGCGGGCGAGACGGACGTCCTCGAGGGTGACGAGCTCTCTGCCGCGCCATTTGAGGACGACGTCGCGACCCTGCTGCGAGAGGTCGTCCGACAGATCGGCGAAGTTGCGGTAGCGCAGGTCCTCGACGTCGAGCTTGTCGCGGTTGGGCTGGAAGTCGCGGATCAGGGTCGAGCAACGCCTGTTGCCGGGGTCGCGGGTGATCTCGAAGACGTCGGCGCCCCGGCCGCCGGTGAGAACGTCGCAGCCCTGATCCCCGAGGATCAGGTCGTCGCCGCGCCCGCCGAAGAGGCGGTCGGCCCCCTGCCCGCCGGCGACGATGTCGTCGCCGGCGCCGCCGCGCACGAGGTCGCGGCCTCGGCCGCCCATGAGGAAATCGTTTCCGGCCTGCCCGAGCAGACGGTCGTCGCCGCGCCCGGCCGAGGCCATGTCGTCGCCGCGGCCGAGGCGCAGCGTTTCATCGGCTCGGCCGCCGACGGCGATGTCGTCCGAGGCACCTGAGCGCAGCGAGGTGCGGGAGGCGGAGGGGAGGTCGAAGAGCGTCGCTTCGACCGGCGCGTCGAACTGGTCGCGAAGCCTTTGCAGGTCCGGCGAGGCCTCGAGAGGAAGGACGTCGGTCGGCGCATCGATCGCGAGGGCTTCGGCCGGGTCTTCCGGCGCCTCCGGTCGGCATTCCGGATCGAGCGCGGCGTCCAAGGAGGCCCATAGAAGGAAGTCCTCTTCCCGTTCCGTCTCGCGCTGCGCGAGCGTCGCGTGAAGTTGGTCGCGTTCTTCCAGTCTCGAGGCGTGTTGCGTCCTGGCCTCTTGGGCGCGCAAAGCCGCATCGATCAAGTCTTGATGGTGCGTGCGGGCGTTGCGACCGAATTCCAGCGTCGGCTGCAGGTCGACGTAGCCCTTCACGCCTTTCGAGAGCAGCTTCGCGCCCTTGTGCCCGATCCCGTCGTTGAAGGCATCGACGGCTTGGCCGACGGACCTGCGGAAACCTTCCCGCGCAGCGGCGGTCGACGGCGAGTCCGATCCATTCGCCGCGGCCTCGATGCCGGCGACGGCGGCGGCGACGGCGATCGCCGTCAGGCCGGTCGGAATGGCTCCGGCCACGAGGATCGTGGCTTGCGCGGCGAAGAGGGCGACCGAAGCCGTCGCGATGTCGGCGGCGCCGGAGTGATGCGCCTCGAGCAGTTCCAGCTGCCCGGAGAGTTGGCGCATCCTGCTCGACCCTTCCGCCAGCGCCGCATCATGATCGGCGATCTCGGCGGCGAGCGCATCGAGGCGAGCGATATCCTCCTCGCAGTCGATCGGATCGACCGAGATCTGGAACCATCGGTAGGTCGGCTGTTCGTAGACGTAGCGTAGGCCGGCGTAGTCGGTACGGTCCCAGATCTGCACGGGGCCGGCGATTGGTTCGCCGCTTTCGGCGAACTCGGCGTCCGACATCTCATCTCCGACGGAGAAGTCGAAGACCAGCGCCTCGCTCGATTGGTTGCCGTAGCAGACGGCATCGACCGTGCAGAAATCGACGCCGGGGTCGCCGCTTCTCGTGCCCTCGGGCAGCGGGGTCGCGTAGGTCACCGACGACCAGCCGACGTCGGTCATGAAGCTCTGGCCCGGGAACAATCTCCAAAGGTCGGGCAGGACCTCTCCGTCATGCTCCAAGGGCGTGGTGTCCACGCGTTTCGCGGTCTGATCCTTGGCGTATTCGGTGGAGTCGAAATCCAGCAGGATCTGCAGCCAAGCCATGGCGAAACGCCCCTTCCGGGTTGCGCGATGGCAGCAGGGTTAGCCGAGAGGTCCACGCCGTTCAACGCTTGCCGGTTCGCATCGCGGTTCGTGCGAGCGAGGTCGCGAAGATCGGAGGGCCGAAGCGCATCGGCGTCTACGGCGTCCCCCTGTCCTGTTCCGTTCAGATACATAATTGAACGAAATATGAAGTGATGACGTGGCGTGCGGCGCGGCGGAGGAGCGGCGTGATGATCGATGCGGCCCTGTTGCGGGCGTGCGGCGCGGAGGAACGGTCCGGGAGCGGCGAGGCGCGCGCCTCGAACGACCGGCGGGAGGCTTGCGCCTTCGCGCTCGCCGCGGTGAAGGCGGGCGAGGCGCTGATGGATGAGGCGCGGTTCGCGCGCGTGATGGCGCGGATCGAAGGGGTTGGAGCGCCTCGGCGGCGCGACTGAGGCGGCCGCCGCGGGAGGGGGCGTCAGGCTCGGGCGGCCGCCTCCAGCGCCTCAGAGAGGCGGCGACGGGCCTACTCGCGGGCGGGCTCGGTGGCGGCGAGGATGTCTTCGAGCTCGTCGAAGTCGAGGGCGCCGAAGCGGCGGGAGTCCGGTTGGATCAGGATCGCGTCCGGGCGCGCCTCCAACTCCTTGTCCAGAAGCGCCTTCATCATGATGCGCATGGCGCCGAAGGCGGCGGCGACGCCGGAGGGGGCGGCCGGGTCCTGGGACGGAGGCTCCGAAGCGACGTCGACGGCGAGGCAGAGATCGGTGGCGGGCAGGGCGGAGACCGGAAGGTTGTTGGTGACGCCGCCGTCCACGTAGACCCGGCCGTCGACCTCGGTGACGCCGAAGACGGCGGGGATGGAGACCAAGGCGGCGAGCGCCGGGCGCAGGGGCCCGGCGTCGAAGACCTTTTCGGCCCGGGCGTGGTAGTCGGTGGCGACGGCGGCGAAAGGGATGGCGAGATCCTCGATCCGCTCGGGCAGCGTTTCGGGGAGCGCGATGTCCACCGCGGCGAGGGCGTCGATGCCGGCGAAGGGCTTCCACGGATCGACGGCGGCGCGGCGCAGGAACCGCCGCGCGGCGTCGAGGGGCGAGGCGGCCATGTCGGTCAGATGGGCGCGGATCTCCGCCCCGCCGAGGCCGGAGGCGTAGGCGGCGGCGAGCACCGCGCCCATGGAGGCGCCGGCGATGGCGGCGGGGCGCAGGCCGAGATCGTCGAGCGCTTCGAGCACCGGCACATGGCCGAAGGCGGCGGCGCCGCCGCCGGACAGCGCGACCGAGAGGCTGGGCGCCATCGGCGCGGCCTCAGCCGGGGAGGCGGCGGCGGGCGGGCGGACCCTCGGGGGCTTCGAGGGCGTCCCGGAAGACGCCGCCGGGCTCGGCGCCCGCGACGCCGCGGTCTTCGGGGCGGCCCGGCCGCGCCTTCATGACCGGCTGGGCCGGGATCCTGGAGAGGATTTCTCCGCGATCGGCGCGGACGGCGGCCGACGGGACGATCTGCAGCGTGATCTTGGGGGCGATCCGCGCCGCGATCTTCGGGGCGCCCGGCGTCTGGGCCCCGGTCATGGCGCGTGCCTTTCCTTCGCTGGGAGATCGGCCCGTCCGACCGGGCGGCGGTCAATAGCTTTTCGGCAGTCCCAGCGCCCGTTCGGCGACGTAGCAGAGCGCCAGCTGCTGGGAGACGGGGGCGAGCCAGGGGATCACCGCCTCCCGCATCAGACGCTCCACATGGTATTCGCGGGCGTAGCCCATGCCGCCATGGGTGGCGACGGCGGTGCGCGTCGCCTCCATCGCCGCTTCGGCGGCGAGGTACTTGGCGGCGTTGGCCTCGACGCCGCAGGGGGCGCCGGCGTCCGACAGGCGGCCGGCGTGGAGGGTGGAGAGGCGGGCGGATTCGAGCTTGGCCCAGGCGATGGCGAGCGGGTGCTGGACGGCCTGGTTGGCGCCGATGGGGCGGCCGAAGACCTCCCGCTCCCGCGCGTAGCGGGCGGCGCGGTCGAGGGCGGAGAGGCCGATGCCCACGGCCTCGGCGGCCAGGAGCACGCGTTCGGGATTGAGGGATTCGAGGAGAACCCGAAAACCCTGGCCGGGCTCGCCGACGACGTCCTCGTCGGGGACTTCGAGGCCGTCGATGAAGAGGGCGTTGGTGTCGACGGCGGCGCGGCCCATCTTCTTGATCTCCCGCACCTCGATGCGCTCGCGGTCGAGGGGGGTGTAGAAGAGGGTCAGCCCGTCGGCGGGGCGCGCGGGGTCGCGGTCCTCGGTCCGGGCGATGAGCATGATGCGGTCGGCGGTCTGGGCGGTGGAGGTCCAGAGCTTGCGGCCGTGGACGGTGTATCCGCGGTTGGTGCGGCGGGCGCGGGTCTTGAGCGAGGTGGTGTCGAGGCCGCTGTCGGGCTCGGTCACGGCGAAGCAGAGGCGGGCGTCGCCGGAGAGGAGCTCCGGCAGCCAGCGGGCGCGCTGGTCCTCCGTGCCGTGCTTCACCAGGGCGCGGGGGCCGAAGATGTTCATGTGGATGGCGGAGGCGGCGGACATGCCGCCCGACCGCGCGACCTCGAGCATCATCAGGGCGGCTTCGGTCACGCCCAGGCCGGCGCCTCCGACCTCCGTCGGCAAGGCGATGCCGAGCCAGCCGCCCTCCGCCATGGCCTGGACGAAGGCGTCGGGGAAGGCGGCGGCCTCGTCGGCGTCGCGCCAATAGGCGTCGTCGAAGGGGGCGAGGGCGGCGGAGAGGCCTGAGAGGAGCGCGCTTTGATCCTCGGTCAGGTCGGGTCGGGTTTCCGGATGCATGGGGGCAGAATGGGGCGCCTGGGCGGCCGGCTCAAGCGATGGCGCGAAGCTGCGCGTTCGGTTCGCGCTGAATTCACCTCGGGGCCTTTAGGGTAGTTGACGTAGAGTTAATGCCGAGGGGATCGGGATGGACGCGCGGGAGAGGATCGCGGCGCTTGCGGCCGCGTCCGAGCGCATCGCGGCGGCGGGACGGCCGCGCGCGCCGCTGGGGGAGGCGGTCGCGGGGCGGGAGCGCCGGGCGGAGGCGCTGAGCGAGGCCGCCCGCGTCGATGCGGGGCGGGCTTTGGACGACGTGGTGATCGCGATCCGGCCGCGCTTCGTTCCGATCAAGCGGCGGGTGGTGCGGCCGGACGACTTGCTGGCGCTGGATCTGACCTTCGAGAACATGCGGATGCTGCGGGCGGGCCGAGGCGGGCTGGCGCGGCTGTCGCGGCGCTTCGCCTCCCGCCCCGCGGTGATGATCGTGGAGCTGCAGGGGCAGGCGGCGGGGGAGCGGGATTTCGACGAGGCGGTCGGGGATCGGCCGGCGGAGACCGCGCCGGCGATCGTCAGGGCGCGGCTGGCGGGGCCGAGCCGGCTGGCGTTCCGCATGCCGCCGGAGGTGCAGGCGCTGGAATTCAGCCTGGAGGCGGTGCTCGACGCCTGCCGGCGCTGGCCGATGCAGCTGGACGGTCTGGCGCGACCCGACACGATCCGGATCGCGCCGGGGCTGGCGGCGGAGATCGGGGAGCTGACGGCGGTCTCGCGCCCTTCGGCCGCCGTGGGCGCGTCGCTGAGCCCGGTGGCGGAGGGGGTGGAGGCGCTGCTGCAGGAGAGCGGCGAGCGGCGGGTGGCGCGCAAGGTGACGCGGGCGGCGCGGCGCGCGGGCTCGGCCGGGCGGCGGGGACGGCGGCGGACGCCGGACGCGGAGGCCGTGTTCGCGCGGGCCGTGCGCGGGATCCAGGACGCGGAGCTGCGCGCGGCGGCGCGGGTTCTGTTCGATGCGGAGCGGACGGTGACGGCGGCGCGGGTGGCGGACCGGGGCGGCCGGCGCGCCCGCTCGGCCTTCGAGGCGACGCTTCTGGACATCGGGCCGCTGGTGGCGCTGCTGCTACGGCCGCATCTGCCGGCGAGCAACGTCACGTCGATCGAAGCGCCGTATCGGCTGTTCATGACGCCGCTGGCCTCGTCGGCCTGGGCCCATGCCTTGCGGCCCGTCGAAGGGGGCGGGCGGACCGAGCTGTGGCATACGCGGCTGGCCCCCGCCTCGGGCGGTCTGGCGGATGAGAGCGCGGAGGCGCCCAACAGGGTGCGCTACGTCTGGTCGCACGACTACGATCCGGACAAGTCGGGCAACGGCTATTCGGCGCCTTTGACGGGGCTGAGCTCGACCTCGCCCGAGCCGCGGGATCGGGACGAGATCGTGCGGCTGACCTCCGGCTACGACGAGGCGGACGCGGGGAGCGCCTATGACCCGCGGACGCTGGGGGCGCAGGAGGTGATGCTGTCGACCCTGGGCGCGTCGCTGGACCTGGAAGGGGCCTGGGATCCGCTGCCGGATTTCGTGAACGTGTCGGCCTGGCGGCACGTGTCGAACTGGGGGCGGGACAATTACGTGCGGGTGGTCAAGGAGGGGTTTCTGCTGCCCTTCGGCCACCGCGCGGCGAAGATCGACGTCACGGAGCGCAAGTTCGAGGACGCGGCGGGGGGCGGACGCTCCGCCATTCTGCGCAAACGGACCTTCTTGGTGCTGCGCGAGAGGGTGAAGCGGTTCGGCGCCTCGGGCATGCCGAAGGGAGGGCGGAAGTTCCCGTTCCGCGAGGTGGAGGTGCTGACCCGGGTCACGCCGAACATCGACGAGGGGCCGGTGGACCCGTCGGCGCCGAGCGCGCCGCCCGTGGGCGACGCCTTCGTGCCGACGCTGGGCTCGACAGATTTCCAGTTCGAGGTGCGGTTGACGGATCTGGGCGGGCGGGTTGTCGCGTTGTCCATGCCGATGACCTTCATCCTGACGAGCGCCAACCAGGACGCGGGCGACGCCGCGACGGTGCGCAGCGCCTTCAACCGGGCCGGGGCGCCGATGACGGGGCGGCGCACGGTGGGCCTCGGCGGCGCGGCGGTGCAGTACGCGCCGGTTCCCGCGGGCGCCGACGGGGGCGACGTGGCGCTGCCGTCGGAGACGGTGGAGCTGCGGCTGGCGAACTCCACCGCTTCCTTCGCCAAGGCGCGGGCGCGGCATGTGCCGGAGGTGCATGAGGCGACGGTGATCGTGCCGGCGCTGAAGAAGCTCGCGCCGGGCGGAGAGGTGGATCAGTTCCGGCGGGTTGCCTTCCACGGGCCCTACCTGGCCGGCGGATATGGAGGGAACAACGCGGCGGCGCTGTTCCTCGATCTGGTGGAGACGCTGGATCTGGAGTTCGGGCCGGGGCGGCTGAGCGAGAACGCCGGAGGGTTCTTCGAGCCGAACATGGGGGTGGAGGCCCTGTCGGCGCTGCGCGGCGCGGTGGGCGACGCGACGAACGCGGCGCTGGGGGATTTCGTGCCGGAGGACTATTTCGGCGACGCGCGGCTGATCGGCGGGATTCTGATCCGGGACCTGCTGGAGGGGGTGGTCACGTCCCTGGTCGGGGACGACGCGCCGGAATTCGTGAGCGTGGACGTCGGGACCCCTCCGACCCACGCGGAGGCGCGGCTGACTTGGAACACGGAGATCTCGCGGGCTCTGCCGCTCTTCAAGCCGAACGCAGGGGGCGATGCGACGGTGTTCGACCTGGAGGTGCTGTCGAAGGTGCCCTTCGACGGGACGCCGCCGGAGACCACGGTCGACACCACGCTGACCAACTTCAAGGTCGACATGTTCGGTCTGATCATCCTGTGGTTCGACCAGCTTCAGTTCAAGAAGGAGCCCGGCAAGAAGGCCGACGTGAACCCGGACCTGCACCCGACCGACGCGGTGGTGTTCGGCGGGCCGCTGGAGTTCGTGAACAAGCTGTCGGACCTGATCCCCGACGCGGGCTTTTCCGATCCGCCGGTGCTGGACATTTCGCCGACGGGGATCGTGGCCGGTTATGAGCTTGAGATCCCCGACGTCAACGTCGGGGCGCTGCTGCTGTCGAACATGGCGCTGGGGGCGCGGCTGCGGCTGCCGTTCGACGGGGACCCGGTGTCCGTCCGCTTCAACTTCGCGGAGCGGGAGGACCCGTTCAACCTGACCATTTCGCTGCTGGGCGGGGGCGGGTTCTTTGCGCTCGCCGTGCAGTCGACGGGCGTGCGGGAGGTGGAGGCGGCGCTGGAGTTCGGCGCGGCCATCGCTTTCGACATCGGCGTCGCCTCGGGCGGCGTCTACGTCAAGGCGGGGATCTACTTTCATTGGATGGAGGACGCCTCCGGCCAGACGGTGGAGCTGACCGGCTACGTGGAGATGGGGGGCGAGCTGAGCGTGCTCGGCCTGATCCGAGTGTCGGTGACGTTCCACCTGGCGCTGAGCTACCACAAGTCCGGCGGCACGGCGGAGCTGCGCGGACAGGCGACCCTGACCATCGAGATCGAGATCCTGTTCTTCTCCACCTCCGTGAAGCTGAAGGTGGAGCGGCGGTTCGGCGGCTCCCCCGCCGATCCGAAGTTCATCGACTTCATTCCCGACCAGCAGACCTGGGACCGCTACGCGGCCGCCTTCGCCTGAGGAGACCCGGACATGGCCGACAAGACGCAGCGGGTTTTGTGGACGGTGTGCCCCAACGGCGTGGGGGAGGACGGGCGGCTGCGTCTGTCGGTCGTCGTCTCGCCTCAGCTGACGCTGATCCCGGGGGTGACGCCGGAGCTGTCGGAGTTTCCCGATTTTCTGGACTGGCCGGCGCGGCTGGCGGGGGCTGAGTTCGCGCTGGAGCTGGCGGGGGAGCGGCGGCCGCTGGACCTGGTGAGCGTGCCGGAGAGCCCGGTGTGGCGGGCGATGTTCGCGCCGGACACTTTCGTGCGGCCTCGGGAGTTCGAGGATCTGCGCGGGGCGACGATCCTGAGCTATCCGGCGGGGCGGCTGCACGACCATCTGGAGGGCGTCTACGGCGAGATGGCGGTGCGCGATCCGTCGGAGCGGCCGACGGTGACGCGGCTGCAGCAAGACCTGCGGGAGATCGTGAGCGTCGATCAGCCGCCCAAGCGGCTGCTGGAGGACCTGCGGAGCGGGGAGCTGGATGAGCTGGGTCGGACCGGTGCGGGGGCCTATGCGCTGCTCGATCTCTACCACCGGCCCTTGGAGCTGGAGGAGGAGCGAACCTACACGAAGCAGAACGAGCAGGACCCGCGGGAGAACGCGCGCTGGCGGAGCCATCGGCTCGCCGCCCTGCCCGATCCGGGGGATTTCGAGGACGAGATCGATTTTCATCGGATCGTGAGTTCGATGAACCAGCATCGGGGGCTGCTGCGGGCGCTGGGATTGGTTCTGGACTTCGAGATGGAGTCTCCGGGGCCTCAGCCGGGAACGCCGGGGGCGCGGCTGGTGGTGGATTGGCCCGCGTCGGCGGAGAGCGACACGGGGGTGGAGACGCTGGCCGACCGCACGCCGGTGACGCGGGTGGTGCTGACCGACGAGGTGTTCGACGCTGCGCCTCAGTCGGGCTCGGCGCCCTTCGCGGGGGCGTTGCTGCCGCTGGGGGGCGATTTCTTCCGGCTGATGCAGGTGGAGCTGGACGGGTCCGCGGTGAAGCTGCGGAACCTGGCGCGCAACGCCCTGCGGATGGAGACGAAGGCGCTGGAGGAGGACGACAAGGGGGAGCGGGAGATCGCGCGGGCGGGGGCGCCGGCCCTGCGCTCGGGCGGGTTGGCGCTGGTGGAGGTCGGACGGGGCGATCGGCTGGCGCAGGCGATCGAGCGGTCCGGCGCGCTGCACGATCAGGACGTTGCGGATCAGGAGCCGGAGCTGTTCGCCGAGGATCTGGCGCGGGGCATCCATGTGGACGTTCTGGACGAGCGGATGGGGGCGTGGCGGTCCCTGTGCCGGCGGGATGCGGAATACGAGTTTCTGGAGACGGGGGAGACGCGGACCGAGGAGGATCAGGAGGGGATGGTGCGCTTGGGCGCGGCGTCCTCGGCCGACGATGAGAACGCGGGGGTCTTCAAGCTGCCGGAGACGACGCTGCGCTGGACCGGGTGGAGCCTGACGGCGCCGCCGATCGGGCGGAGCCTCGATACCGACGACGACGTGCCGAGGGACATGGAGGACGTGGCGCCGCCGGGACTGCCGTTGGAGACGGAGATGTCGGTGCGGGCGGGGTCGCTGCCGTCGATGAGGTTCGGGCGGAGCTATCGGATGCGCGCGCGGGTGGTGGACCTGGCGCATAACGCTCTGCCGCCGTCGACGGAGGATCTGCCGGGGCAGACGGGGACGGATGTCACGCCCTCGGAGACGCTGCGGCGGTTCGAGCCGATAGAAAGCCCCGGGGTGGCTCTGGTGGAGGGCGCCGGCGGGGTGGAGACGCCGGGGCCGGGGGAGTCGATGACCCGCGTGGCGATCCGGACGATGGATCCGGACAGCGTGCTGGGCGGGCCGGCGACGGGCGAGACGGCGCGGCGGCATGTGTTCCAGCCCAAGGTCCCGGCGCGCTTCTGCGAGACCCATGGGGTGCTGGACGGGTCGGACGGGCGGCTCGATCCGTCGACCTTTCCGCTGCTGGAGAGCCGGGACGGGGATCTGGCGAAGATCGTGCTGACGGCGCCGGACAGCGGCATCCAGGTGGGCAACCCGGACGACGACGCGGCGAACCGCTCGAAGCCTCGGCACTCCCACGCGCCGGAGGGGTTTGCGCTGCCGTGGCTGCCGGACCCGCTGGCGCGGACGGTGCTGGTGAGGATCGCGCTGTTTCCGCGGCAGGGGGTGCAGGACCTGCGGTTCGATCTGTCGGTCTACAGGGCGGGGGAGCGCTGGCCGGACGCGGCGCCGATCGAGTTCGTGCTGCGGGAAGGGGACTTCGCGGGCACGGGTTTCGATGAAGCCGCGCGGCGCTTCACGCTGCTGCTGCCGAAGGCGGAGGAGGCTCGGGTGCGGCTATCCCACGGGATGGCCGAGGAGTCGCCCGACCTTTTCGGCCTCTGGCATTGGCTGACCCGGCGGGTGAGCCCCGACGAGGCGGAGGAGCGGCGGCCCCAGGTGGTGCAGGGACGGCACTGGATGTTCACGCCGGATCGGGAGCTGAGGTTCTATCACGCGACGCAGCGGCCCTTGGTGCGGCCGGAGCCGCTGATTTCTCCCAACCGGGCGATGGGGCGGACGGACGTGCGGCTGGTGGGTCGCACGCCGATCCATGCGAAGTCGACGGAGAAGGTGGAGTTCGCGGCGCGGTGGGTCGAGGCGCGGGATCGGCCGAACCAGCCCGCGCCCGAGGCGCCAGGAGCCGAAGGGTTTTCCGAGGACGTGAACCTGAGGCGCGGGGATGCGCCGACGGGGACGCTGTCGTTCAGCCTGGGGCAGGAGTTCGGGGACACGCGCTATCGCCGGGTGGTCTATCGGATGGACGCGACCAGCCGCTATCGGGAGTTCATGCCCGAGCCCGTGCGGGAGGATGCGGCGCAGCTGAAGGTGGAGGCGGCGGAGGTCGTGCAATGGGTCCCGAACGCCGCCGCGCCGCCGGCGCCGGAGGTGCTTTACGTCGTGCCCACGTTCGGCTGGTCTCGGACCGAAGCGGCGACTGGCGGGCGGCGGAGCTTTCGGGATGGCGGCGGGCTGCGGGTCTATCTGGCGCGGCCCTGGATGGTCTCGGGCGCGGCGGAGATGCTGGCGGTGGTGCTGCCGCGGCCGGGCACGTCTCAGGCGGCGCTCGACGGGCCGCTGAAGACGAAGGTGACGCAATGGGGCTCGGACCCCGTGTTCGGACCGGCGCGGACCCAGAGCACGGCGCCGCCGCGCGCGGCGTTTTCGTTGAGGGAGGACGACGGGCCGCTGGCGGCGGGGACCTTGGCGCCGGGGGTGCTGCCCGATGAGGAGAACGATCTGCGGCCGGGGCGTTTCTTGGTGGAGAACCTGACGGCGCCGGGGCTGGCGGCGGGGCAGCGGGTTGACGTCGCCGCCCATCCGGTGCGCTGGGATGGCGAGCGGCGGCTTTGGTATGCCGACATCGTGGTGGACCCGGGCGTGGTCTACACGCCCTTCATCCGGCTGGCGCTGGCGCGGTATCAGCCGATTTCGCTGAACGGGGCGCATCTGTCGCCGATCGTGCAGGCGGATTTCGCTCAGCTGTCGCCGGACCGGCTGGTGACGGCGTCCCCGCGCGACGGGCGGGAGGTGGAGGTGGCGGTCTTCGGCCGGGCCTATGCGCTGTCAGGAGCCTCGCCCGCCACGTCGTCCATCGCGCCGGGGGCGGCGACGCCGCTGTTCGAGCTGCAAGTGCAGGAACCCTCGGGCGACGCGCCGGACGAGCTGGACTGGGTTCCGGCGCGAGGGGCGAGCGTGGAGGTGGACGACGGCGAGGACGACGAGGAGGGCGGGCCTTTCTTCGTCGAGGGCGGGCTGATCGCCGCCGGTCGGCGGCCTTTGGAGGGCGTGCGGCCGCTGCGGCGGACGGACGTGTCGGCGCTGCTGTCGGCGGCTCGGCCGGCCACGGAGCGGGCGGCGGAGGACGAGGCGGCCGGAAGCCCGGAAGCGCGCCCGGCGTCCGCGACGGCCGTGCGCGGCGGCGCTCAGCTGTCGCGGGGGTTGGAGGCCGAGGCGGTCGATCTGGTACGCCGGCGCGACTTCCGCACGCTGCTGAACCGGGACGATCTGATCAGCGTGCTGACGCCGCCGGAGCTTTGGCGCGCGCGGGCGATCCTGCCCGAGGCCGCGGCGGGATCGCGGTTTCGCCTGCTGCTGTCGGAATACGAGCTGTGGCGGGTGGATGCCGAGACCCACCGCCCGCGCGAGGGGCGGGATCCGCAGCGCCGGCTGGTGTTCGCCGAAGGGGTCGAGATCTCCGTCGGCGCGGGAACGCTGCCGGTCAGCGGCGGCTGACGCC
>JBCCPD010000026.1:0-17327 GCA_039025075.1 Pseudomonadota bacterium
CCTTCCTAGACCTCCGCTCCGCCTTGGGCGACCCCGCCGCCGCAGACGTCGAAAGCGGATCGACCTTCCGCATCCAGCCCGGGGCGATGCTGGAGCTGGCAGGCGCTGCGGCCAGCCTCGGCGGCGAGGCGGGCGTCTCGTCGCTGATCAATCGGGGCGTGCTGCGCAAGACCGGATCCGGCGTCGCCACGATCGAGGCGCAGGTCGACTGCGTCGACGAAGGCGGCGCGGTCGACGTCCTGGGCGGTCGGCTGCGGCTGGGGGCCGACGACCTCCCGCTCGCCTGACCCCGCCGCGCCGGCTCAGCCCTCGGCGGCGAAACCCGGCGGGCGCTTTTCCAAGAAAGCGGCGAGGCCTTCGGCCGCCTCGTCGCTGAACCGCGCCGCGTTGACCGCCTTGGCCTCGAGCGCCAGCTGCGCGGCGAGATCGTTGCGCGGCGCCGACGCGATCTGAGACTTGATGCGGCCGAGCGCCTCCCCCGGACCCGCGGCGAGGGCCTTGGCCAGCGCGGCGGCCTCGGCTTGGACCGCGCCGGGCTCCGCGACGACGTTCACCACGCCTGCGGCGTGCAGCCGCTCGGCGGCGACCGGCCGGCCCAGAAAGCACATTTCGGAGGCGAGCTGCCGCGGCAGGCCTTCGCGCAGAAAATGCGTCAGCCCGGCATCCGGAGACAGGCCGATCTTCACGTAGGCGGCGACGAACTTGGCGCCCGCCGCCGCGACGATCAGATCGCAGGCCAGCGCCAGGGCCAGGCCGGCGCCGGCCGCGGCCCCCTCCACCGCCGCGACGATGGGCTTGGGGCACATGCGCAGGGCCAGGATCATCGCGTTGAGCGCGTCGGTGTTGGGAGAGGCCTGGGCGATGGTGCCGTTTCGGCTGTCGCGGATGCCGCGGACGTTGCCGCCGGAGCAGAAGAAGCCCCCGGCGCCGGTCAGCACCATGGCGCGAACCTCGGGGTCATGCTCGGCGTCGATGATGCGCGCTTGGATGTCTCGGTAGACCGGCGCGGCGACGGCGTTGCGCGTCTCCGGTCCGTCGAGGGTCAGGGTCAGCACGCCGCCGGATCGCGATAGACGAACGGCGGTGACGGGCGGCTCGGACGCGGTCATAGGGCGGGCTCCTCGTCTTGCGGCGCGACGGCGCGGCGCGGCCGCCGATCCGATTTGCAAAGGCCCCCGGCCGCCGAAGGCCAGTCGCGAGGATATGGCGAGGCCCGTCGCCGGCCTGGCTACCATTCGCATCTCACGTCCGCTGGACCCGACAGGTCGAGGCTGCCGAGCGAGCCGGCGCCGCCGAGACCGTCGATCCGGCGGCGTTCGCGCCTGCCCGGCCTCAGCCGGCGGAGGGCTTCGCCTCGCCGCCCGAGGCTTTCGGAGCCGGAGCCGGCGCCGGCGCCTGAGCGGCCGCGGCTTTCGCTGAAGCGGGGGCCGGCTTGGCCGCCGGTGAGCCGTCGCCCAGCGGGTCGTCCGAGCGCTGCACCGATCCCTCGAAATGCGCGCCGCTCTCGATCGCGATGGTCTTGTGGATGATGTCGCCCTCGACCCGGGCCGAGGAGGTCAGGCGCACTTTGATGCCGCGCACACGTCCCACCACGCGCCCGTTCACCACCACGTCGTCGGCGACGATCTCGCCTCGGATGGTCGCCGTTTCGCCGACGGTCAGCAGATGCGCGCGGATGTCGCCTTCCACCGCGCCCTCGACCTGGATGTCTCCGCTGGTCTCGATGTTGCCGGTGATGTGCAGATCGGCGCTCAGGATCGACGGCGGCGACTTGGGCTTGGGCGCGGCCGGGGCCGCGGCGGCCGAGGCCGTGGCGGGCGCGCCCGTCTGGGCCGGAGACGAGGGCCGGGGGGCGCCGTCGTCGGATTTCGGGTCGATCGGGTCGTTGATCTTCGACTTAGAGAACATTGCGCGCCGCCTCGATGTATTTCATCGGATTCACCGGCCGGCCGTTCAGTCGGATTTCATAGTGCAGGTGCACGCCCGTGGACCGGCCCGTGCGCCCCATATCGCCGATCCGGTCGAGCTGCGCAACCCGATCGCCGACCTTGACGCGGGCCGCGTTCAGATGCGCGTAGACCGTCTCGAAGCCGAAGGCGTGGCGCAGCTTCACCACCCGGCCGTAGCCGGATTGCCAGCCCGCGAACACCACGACCCCGTCCGCCGCCGCGTGGATCGGCGTGCCGCGGGAGGCGGCGAAATCCACGCCCGAATGCATGCGGGTCCGGCCGTTGAACGGGTCGCGCCGGGCCCCGAAGCCCGAGGTGAAGCGATGCGCCGCGCGCACCGGATGGGCCAGGGGCATCTTGCTCGCCGCGACGTTCAGAAGCCCCGCCCGCTCCAGCCCGCCCATGATCGCCGCGATGCGCGCCGCATCGGCTCCGGCGGCCTGGGCCGGGACGACGTCGTCGGCGGCGATGAAGGGTCCGCCCTCGCCCGAATAATCGGCGCGCAGATCCTTCACCAGCTTGTCCACGTCGAAGCCGGTCGAGGACAAGGCCCCCTCCAGCTTGCCTAGGCTCGCGGCCACCGCGTCTTCCAGCTGATCGTAGAGCCGCGCGCGCGCCGCCTCGGCCGCTTTGGCCTGGGACAGGCGCAGCGACAGCTCGGCGTCGAGCTCCGCCCGCCGCGCCACCGCGACGTCCCGCTCCGTTGCAGCGTCCTCGAGCGCCGAGACCATGGCCGCGGTCGCGGTGGTCCACTCGGTCTCCGCCGCCTCGGCCGCGTCGGCGCGGGCCTCCGCTTCGAGCACGGCGCGGCGCAAGCCGTCCTGCTCGATCAGAGCGGCGTCGCGCTCGCTGGTCGCCTCGCGCAGGTTGGCGCGGGCGGTCTCCAATGCCAGAGACAGCTCGGCTTCCACGTCGGCGGCGTCCAGAAGGCGGGTCTGCCGCTCGGTCAGCGCATCGGACAGGGCGGCGAGCCGTTCGCGCGCCGTCTCTGCCTCCGCCGACCGAGCCGCGGCGTCGGCGCGCAGATCGGCCACGGCCTTATCGTGCGCGTCTTCCAGCCGTTCCAAACGCGCCTCCAACGAGGTCGCGCGCGACACGGACAGGCCGGCCGCGACGGTCGCCGCGCCGGTCCAGGCGATCAGCAAAGCGGCGCCGGCCAGCAACGCGCCCTGCAGGCGGGGTCCCACGGAAAAGCGTCGCACGCGGCCGTCAGACCGCACGATGATCTCACGGGCGGCCAGCAGTCCGGGCGCGCCCTCCGCCGTCGCGGAGTCGTCTCGAATCGCCATGCCTGTCCCTCGTGGCTTTCGAAGCGTGGCGTGCGCTCCGACGCGGATTTTTTGTCTCGTGTGTTGTAGGTGCACCAATACGCGACGGCCCGTGGTTTTTCAACTCGTTTCACTTGCTGGAAACTTGGGCGGGCGACACGGGGCCCAGGCCTCGCCGTCCGCGATGCCCAAGCCCCCAACGTCGACGTCGCTCGATGGCGCCTGCGGGCGGCCCGGCGTTCAGAGGGCCTTCACCGCCTCCAGCACGGCTTCCGCATGGCCCGGCACCTTCACCTTGCGCCAGACCTGCGCGACCTTGCCGCCGCCGTCGATCAGAAAGGTGGCGCGCTCGATCCCCATGTACTTCTTGCCGTACATGGATTTCTCGACCCACACGCCATAGCGCTCGCACATGTCGCTCTCCTCGTCGGACAGCAGGATCACGCCCAGATCGTGCTTGGCCTTGAACTTGTCATGCTTCTTCACCGGGTCCTTCGACACGCCGATCACCACCGCGCCGGCCGCCTCGAACGCCGCCAGGTTGTCGGTGAAGGCGATGGCCTCCTTGGTGCAGCCGGAGGTGTCGTCCTTGGGGTAGAAGTAGATCACCGCCGCTTTGCCGCTCAGATCCGAGAGCGACACCTCGCCCTCTCCGTCGCGGGGCAGGGTGAAGTCGGGGGCGGCGTCGCCTGGGGCCAGATCGGCTGCGGACATGCGCGGGTTCTCCTATGCACTGTCGACGTCTATGGTGGCGGCCGGCAAGCTCCGCGCCGCCTGCGGGGGGACATAACCTCGCCGGCGGAGCGTCAAGACGGGACCGGGATTTGAGCGGCAGTCGGACGACAGGGGCGCGGCCCGGATCGCCCGGCGCGCGGCCGCGGCGCAGCGCGGGGACGCGCGGCCGGCGCGGCGGCTGGGCGCGGCGCAGCGTTCGCCGGGTGGTCGGCTTCGCCTCGGCCGGCGTGCTGCTGGCCGCCCTCGCTTTGGCGCTGGCGCATCAGCGCCTGTCCGAGGGCCCCATCGCTCTGCCGCAGATCGCCCGGCTGGCGCAGGATCGGCTCAACGCCTCCGGTCCGCTGGTCTTCGACGTGGGCGCGGCGGTGTTCTCCTTGGGCAACGAGCGCGCGCCCTCTGGTCTGCGGCTGCTGGACGTCAGCGCCGCCACGGCGGAAGGGGAGCCGGTGTTCGGCGCGCCGGAGATCTCGCTCAGCTTCCGCTTGGCGGACCTGCTGGGCGGCGCTCTGCGGCCCACCGCCATCGACGTGGCCGGGGTGTCCCTGCGCGTGGTCCGCGACGCCGATGGCGGCTTCGCCCTCGCCGGCTTCAGCGCCGCCCCGGGGGCCGACGCCACCCGCCCGGCGCCCGAGGCCTGGACCGGCGATCTGACCGCGATGCTCGACGCCGCCGCCGCGGGCGAGGGCGTTCTGGGCGCGCTGCGCCGGGTCGACGGGCGCGATCTTTCGGTGATCTTCGAGGACGACGTCAGCGATCGCGACTGGATCGCGGCCGAGGCCTCCGCCACCCTGTCGCTGACCCCGCGGCGCCAGGCCTTCGCGCTGTCGGCCCAGATCTTTCCGGTCGACGAGATCTCCGACGCCGCGCTGGCCCCGGCGCGCGCCGCCCTGACGGCGGAGCGGTCGGTGGAGGACGGAGCGCTGTCGGCGCAGCTGCGGCTGGACGACGCGCGGCTGCCCCAGCTGGCCCAGGTGATCCCCGAGCTGGCGGCGCTCAGCCCTTTGCAGGCCCGCGCTTCCGGCCGGCTGAACCTGAGGGCCGACGCGGCGGGCCGGCTGCAGGCGATGGACGGGTCGCTGCGCATCGGCGAAGGCCGGCTGGTCGGCATGCCCCCGGGCTCCGAGGCCTTCCAGTCGCTGGAGCTGGACCTGGGATGGACCGCCGCGACCGGCGCCTTGGACATCACGCGGGCCGAGCTGCGGGCCGACGCGGCCCATGCCGTCCTCTCGGGCCGTCTGACCCCCTGGGAAGCCGTTCCAAGTCCTTCGGACGAACCGGACGCTTCGCTGGGCCCGGACGCTTCTGGCGCGACCGCCGCTGCCGCCGGCGCGGTTCCACTCGCCTACGCGGTCGATCTCGACCTGTCGCTGCTGGAGCTGACGCCGGAGGCGGGCTTCGACGACGTGGTCGTCTTCGATCTGGGCCGTCTGGAGGGCGACTTGCTCTTGCAGGCGCGGCGGCTGGAGGTCTCGCGCCTGCACCTCGCCGGCTCCGATCTCAGCCTGACCGCCAACGGTTCGGTCGCCGCGGTCGAAGGCGGCGCCGCGGTGGCCGCGCGCCTCGCCTCGGACGGCTTTTCGACCGAAGCCCTGCTGCAGCATTGGCCTTTGGCGGCGGCCCCTGGCGGGCGGCGCTGGCTCGACGCCAACCTGCTCGAAGGCCGCATCGCCTCGGTCGACCTTTGGGTCTGGTCGACGCCGGGCGAGACGCCGGAGGTGACGCTCGACTTCGCCTTCGACGGGCTGGCGGCGCGGGTGGTGCCCGGCATGACCCCCGTCGAAGGCGCGCGCGGCGTCGGCCGCGCCAGCCTCGACCGGCTCGACCTGAGCTTCGAGGCCGGAACAGCCTCGCCGCCCGGCGGCGGCGCGGTGGACCTGGGCGGCTCGACCTTCGCGATCCCCGATCTGCGCGCCCAGCCCGCGATCGGCGTGGCGCGGATCGCCGCTCGAGCCTCCATCGCCGAGGCCCTGGCGCTGCTCGATCAGCCGCCGCTGCGCCTCGTCTCCCGTCTCGACGCCGATCTCGGGAGGGTCGAGGGCCGGGCCGAGGTCGCCGCCACCCTGACGCTGCCGCTGCTTCGCGGTCTCCCGATCTCGGACGTCGTCGCCGAGGCCGAGGCGACGCTGCTGGACGTGGCGCTGCGCGCGCCGGATACGGATCTCGACGTGACCTCTCCGCGCCTAGCGCTGTCGGCGACCACGAGCGCCCTGACGCTGCAAGGGCCGGCGGCCATCGAAGGCGCCCCGGTCCGGCTGTTCTGGAACGAACGCTTCGGCCCCGGGCAGGCGGGTCGAACCCTGCGCCTCGCCGCCCGGCTGGACGATGCGGCGCTGAACCGGTTGGGTTTCGAGCAGGTGCAGATCCGCGACGGCGCTGTGGACGCCGAGCTGACGCTGGAGGGGGTGGAGACGCCCCTCGCCCGGCTCACCGCCGACTTGAGCGGCGCCGCGCTGCGCGTGCCCAACCTCGCTTGGCGCAAGTCGGCGGGAACGTTCGGGCGGCTGGAGGCGGAGGCGCGTCTGCTCGGCGGCGGCGGGGTCGACGTGCGCGCCTTGACGCTCGACGCGCCGGGTCTCGAAGCCGTGGGCTCGCTCCGCCTGGACGCCGAAGGCGCGGCGACGCGGGCCGACTTCTCCCGCTTGGTGCTGGGCCGCACGCTGGACGTGGAGCTCGAGATGGGCCCGGCCGAGGCCGGCGGGCTGCAGGCGCGCGTGGGCGGCCGTATGCTGCATCTGGGCCGCCTGTCCCGCCTGCGCCGCGCCTTCGGCGCCGCGGGCGACGAAGCCGACGAAGCCTCCGGCCGCGACGCCGCAGCCGGGCTCGCGACACCCTTCGACGCGCGCATCGAAGTGCGCCGCGTCATCGCCGCCGAAGGGGTGGAGGTGCGGCGCGTGCGCGGCGACGTCTCCCGCCGCGACGGGGTCACCCGCGCCGCCCTGCGCGGGCGGGTGAACGGCGGCGGCCCCGCGCGCCTGCGCTACCGCCAGGGCCTCGACGGGGACGCGGTCCTGACCATCCGCGCCGCCGATGCCGGCCTGCTGCTGGGCGATCTGGGCCTGACTGAGAACGCCGACGGCGGCCGCCTGGTCCTGCGCGCCCGCATCCCGCCCGAAGGCGAGGGCGACATCAGCGGCGTGGCGGAGATCGAGGACATCCGCGTCGGCGGCGGCCGCGCGCTGGGCGAGGTGGTGGCCGAGGCCGCCGAACGCGGCCTCGACGCGCGCCCCGCAGGCGGCGGCGGCTACGCTTTCGAAACGGTCACCGTGCCTTTCGTGCTGGATGGCGAGCGGCTTTCCGTCTCCGACGCGCTGGCCGAAGGGCCGAGCCTGGGCCTGAAGGTCGGCGGGGCCTTTCTGCGCGACAGCGGGCAACTCGACTTCACGGGCGTGATCACGCCGGCCTACCAGCTCAACTCGTTCCTCAACGACGTCCCCCTTCTGGGCGCCATCCTGGGCGGTCGAGGCGAGGGCGTCTTCGGCCTCACCTTCGCGGTGACCGGCCCGCGGGAGGCGCCTTCGGTCTCGGTCAATCCGCTCTCGGCCCTCGCGCCGGGCATCCTGCGCCGCCTGGTGCAGAGCGCCCCGAGCGTAGACGTGCCGCCGAACCTCTTCGACGAGATCGACCGCTGAGGGGAGCCTCGCCTCCCGGGCATCGAGCCCCATCGGCTCGCGCGCTTCGCGCGGGCGCCTGAAACGGCAGGCGTTTTGCGGTCTTTGAAAAAGAACGCTTTTGCTGGGGAAGAGCCGCAGGGGCTCTTTTTCCAAGCCTGCGCCGAGTCGCCCGCCGCCTCAAGGCCAAGCCCCCTCCGGGCGTCGCTCCGCTGCGCTGCGCGAGCCTTGACCCGGCGGACGACTCGGCTTCGCGGGCGGGCTGGGCTCCAGCGCGACGGGCGGGCTTCAACCCGCTGCCGCCAAGTCGCAGGGCACGTTTCCGACCAAGACGGCGCCGCGGCGCATGTGCGGCCGCATGCGAAACGATGACTACGACATCTTTAGACGCTTGGAGGGGCGGTCACGCGTGAACGCCCCTCGCGCCGCGACCGCCTCAGCCGTCGAGCCTCGCCAAAGCGTGCCGCTTCTTGCCCGCGCTCAGCTTCAGCGCGCCGCTCGCGAAAGCGTCCGGGCCCGGCACAGCGCCGGGGTCGGTCACCGCCGCGTCGGCCATCCGGGCGCCGCCCTCGGCCACCAGCCGCTTGGCCTCCTTGCCCGATGTCGCCAGGCCGGCCTTCACGAAAAGCTGCGCGACCGTCAGCGTCGCCGCCTCCTCCGCCGTCACGGCGACCGAGGGCAGTTCCTCCCCCGCACCGCCCTTCTCGAAGGTCTCATGGGCCGTGGCCCGCGCCGCCTCCGCCGCCGCCCGGCCCCGGGCCAGGGCGGTGACCTCGTCGGCCAGAACGACCTTGGCCTCGTTGATCTCCGCCCCCTGCAGCGCGCCCAGCCGCTCGCACTCCCCCACCGGCAGCTCGGTGAAGAGCTTCAGGAATTTGCCGACATCGGCATCGAGGGTGTTCCGCCAGAACTGCCAGAACTCGTAGGAGCTCAGCCGCGCCTCGTTCAGCCACACCGCGCCGCCGGCGGTCTTGCCCATCTTGGTCCCGTCGGACTTGGTCAGCAGCGGCGTCGTCAGCCCGAACACCTCCGCCTGATGGATTCGGCGGGTCAGATCGACGCCGTTCACGATGTTCCCCCACTGGTCCGATCCGCCCAGCTGCAGCCGGCAGCCGTAGCGGGCGTGCAGCTCCTGAAAGTCGTAGGCCTGGAGCAGCATGTAGTTGAACTCGAGGAAGGTCAGCGGCTGCTCGCGGTCCAGCCGCAGCCGCACGCTGTCGAAGGTCAACATGCGGTTGATCGTGAAATGCCGGCCGTAGTCGCGCAGAAAATCGATGTAGTTCAGCCGGTCCAGCCACTCGGCGTTGTTCGGCTGGATCGCGTCGGTCTCCCCCTCTCCGAAGTCGAGATAGGTGGCGAAGACGCTCCGGATCCCGGCCATGTTCGCCGCGATGCCCTCGGGCGTCAGCAGCTGCCGCGCTTCGTCCTTGCCGCTGGGATCGCCGATCCGCGTGGTGCCGCCGCCCATGAGGGCGATGGGCTTGTGCCCGGTCTTCTGCAGCCAGCGCAGCATCATGATCTGGATCAGCGAGCCGACATGCAGGCTGTCCGCCGTGCAGTCGAAGCCGATATAGCCCGGCACCACCCCCGCCCGCAGGGCCTCGTCGAGGCCCTCCATGTCGGTGCAGTCCTGCAGGAACCCGCGGGAGATCATCGCGTGCAGGAAGTCGGAACGAGGCGTGTAGGTCATGGCTCTGCGGCCCTTCCGCCGGTAGGGGTTGCGTGAGGCCGCGGGTATGCCGCGGCGCAGGCGCGAAGGGAAGGGCCATGCAGCGCGCGCAGGAGGAGGACGGCCCGATCTGGGCGCTGGGCCTGATGTCCGGCACCTCCTTCGACGGGATCGACGCGGCCTTGCTGCTGACGGACGGCGAGACGGTGGAGGCCTTCGGCCCCGCCTCCGCCCGCGCCTACCGCGCCGAGGAGCTGCCCTTCGCCCGCGCCGTGCATGCCGACTGGACCCGCTTCCGTTGGATCGTCGACGGCCGCGCCGCGCCGGTCGGCGCCGCCTCCGAAGGCCTTCGAGTCGAACTGGCGGAGGCCCACGGAGAGGTCGACGAGGTCCACGCCGCCGCGACCGCGTCCCTGATCCTGCGCGCCGCCCAAGATCCCGCGGTCATCGGCTATCACGGCCAGACCGTGGCCCATGACCCGGAGGCCGGCTGGACCTGGCAGTTGGGCGACGGCGAGGGCCTGGCCCGCGCGCTGCGCCGCCCCGTGGTCTGGGATTTCCGCGGCGCCGACATGGCGGCGGGCGGGCAGGGCGCACCCCTCGCCCCGCTCTATCATTTCGCCCTGGCCCGCCGCCTGCGGGAGGCCGCGCCCATGGCGGTCCTCAACATCGGCGGCGTCGCCAACGTCACCTGGATCGACCCGCGCGCGGAAGGGCTGGAGGCGCCCGGCGCGCTCGTCGCCTTCGACACCGGCCCAGGCAACGCCCTGATCGACGATTTCGTGCGCCGCCGCGGCGCCGGCGACTACGACCGGAACGGAGAGATCGCCGCGGCGGGAAGGCCCGACCCGACGACCGTCCAGCGCAACGCCCTCATCGACTACGCGCGCCGCGCCGGCCCGAAGTCTCTGGACCGCAACGCTTTCCAGGCGGTGCTGGAGGCGGTGCGCGACATGCGCCTCGAAGACGGCGCCGCCACGCTGACCGCCGTGACGGTGGAGATGATCGCCGAAGCCGCCGCCCACTTCCCCGAAACCGCGGCGCGCTGGATCGTCTGCGGCGGCGGCCGGCGCAACCTGACCCTGATGCGGGGGCTCTCGGAGCGCCTCGGCGCCCCGGTCCTCGCGGCCGAAGCGGCGGGCCTCGACGGCGACATGATCGAGGCCCAGGCCTTCGCCTATCTCGCAGTCCGCGCCCTGCGGTGCCTGCCCTTGAGCGTGCCGGGAACCACCGGCTGCGCCGCGCCGACCCGCGGCGGGCGGATCTCCCGTCCCTGACGGGTCAGACCACGCCGTCGGAAATCAGGCGGCCGTGCACGTAGCCCTCGATGAGATCCGTCAGCTCCTCGAGCTTGGTGTCGAAAAGGTGCCCGGCCGCCGGCACCGTGTGGTGGGTGATGACGATCCCGCGCTGGGCCTGCAGCTTCTCCACCAGCTTCAGCACCTCCGCCGGCGGGGCGATGCGGTCCACCTCCCCGTTCACGATGATGCCGGAAGACGGGCAGGGCGCGAGAAAGCTGAAATCGTAGAGGTTCGCCGGCGGCGCGACGCTCACGAACCCGCCGATCTCCGGCCGCCGCATGAGCAGCTGCATGCCGATCCAGGCGCCGAAGGAGAACCCCGCGACCCAGGTGGTCTTGGCGTTGGGGTTCAGCGTCTGCAGATGGTCGAGCGCCGCCGCGGCGTCGCTCAGCTCCCCGATGCCCTGATCGAACTCGCCTTGGCTTCTCCCGACTCCGCGGAAATTGAACCGCAGGACGGAGAAGCCCAGGCGATGGAAGGCGTAGTGGAGGTTGTAGACCACTTTGTTGTTCATGGTCCCGCCATGCTGCGGGTTGGGGTGCAGGATCAGCGCGATCGGCGCGTCCTTCTCCTTTTGCGGGTGATAGCGCCCTTCGAGCCGACCGTCCGGCCCTGGAAAAATCACCTCGGGCATGCGTGTGGGTTCCCCGTCTGCGGCGTCTGCGAAGCCGCCCGCGATGCTTGACCATCGCAGTCAGACAACCTAGAACGCTTCTAAATTCCTCGTCCCCGCCGCCGGCGCGGCCAACGCGAGGTAGTCCGCCCGGCCCTCCGCGTCAACGCCGCGGATCCCAGCGCGCAGCACGACCGCGCCGCGGGCCGGCGTAGACACCGAAGGAGACCGACCGATGAAGCTCAGCACCAAGGGCCGCTACGCCGTCACCGCGCTCGCCGACATCGCTCTGGCCGGCGCCGCGCCCGACGGCGTCGACGGCGCGCGCGTGTCCTTGGCCGAAATCGCGGAGCGGCAGGACATCTCCTTGGCGTATCTGGAACAGCTGTTCGCCCGTCTGCGGCGCGCCGGCCTGGTCGACAGCATCCGCGGCCCCGGCGGCGGCTACCGTCTGTCGCGCCCGGCCGGGCAAGTGCCGATCGCCGAGGTGATGACGGCGGTGGACGAACGTTTGAACGCCATGGGCTGCGAAAGCGAGGTCGGGCAGGGCTGCGGCGGCTCCAAGGCCCAGTGCCTGACCCATGACCTGTGGGAGCAGCTCTCGGCCCACGTCCACGTTTTCCTGAGCAAAACGACTTTGGCGGACGTCGTTTCCAACCGCATGGTGCCGTGCCCGGCGGTCCCCGACTTCGCCGCTCTGCTCGACGAGGAGACGGCCGCGGGCGCTCAGGCGTGACGCGCCGGCGCGTCTATCTGGACTGGAACGCGTCGGCGCCCCTCCGGCCCGAGGCGCGCGCGGCCATGCTCCAGGCCATGGACGCCGCCGGGAACCCCTCCTCGGTGCACGCCGAAGGTCGCGCGGCGCGCGCCATCTTGGAAAAGGCCCGCGCGCAGGTCGCCGCGCTGGCGGGCTGCGGCCCCGACGAGGTGATCTTCACCTCCGGGGCCACGGAAGCGGCGCGGATCCTCGCCCATCCGCCGCGCGGCGCCGACATCTTCGTCGACGAAACCGCCCATGACTGCCTGTGGACGCATCGGCGGCTCGACTCCGTCGAGACGGAGCCGCGCAGCTCGCGAAACATGCTCGCCTGGGGCCTAGCCAACAGCGAGACCGGCGTCATCCGCCGCCCGTCCCGCGACGCCGACGGCTGGGCCTGGGGCGCGCGCGCGCGCGCCGGAGCGTTGCTGCTCGACATCGTCCAGGTCGCGGGACGGCTGCCGTTGTCCTTCCGCGACGAGGGCGCGGACCTCGCCATCGTTTCCGCCCACAAGCTCGGCGGACCCAAGGGCGTCGGCGCTCTGATCGCCCGCGCCGGCGCCGAAATCGCGCCGCTGCAGGAGGGCGGCGGTCAGGAATCCCGACGCCGCGCGGGCACCGAGAACCTGCCCGGCATCGCCGGTTTCGGGGCCGCGGCCGAGGCCGCCGCGCGCGACCTGGAGGCGGGCGTCTGGACCGCGGTCGAGAGACTTAGAAATATTCTAGAAGAGCGCCTTTCCGTGGCGGCTCGGGACCTTATCTTCGTTGGACGAGAGGCGCGTCGCCTGCCCAACACGTCCTGCTTCGCCGTCCCCGGCTGGAAAGGGGAGACGCAGGTCATGCAGATGGACCTCGCCGGCTTCGCGGTCTCCGCCGGGTCGGCCTGTTCGTCAGGCAAGGTCGGACCCAGCCGGGTCCTGAAGGCGATGGGCCTGGACGACGTGGAGGCGCAAAGCGCCATCCGGGTCTCCTTGGGCCCGACCACCGCCGAGGCCGAGGTTCACGCCTTCGCCGACGCGTGGATCGACAGACACCGGCGCTTCGCCGCGAAGCGCCCCGCAGAAGACCGCGTCGCCGCCGACGCCTGAGAGACGACGACGGCCTCCGCGCCGCGCAACGGGAGAAAAGCCATGGCTTCGTTCGACGACGTGCAGGTCAAGGAAGGCGTCGAGGAAGAGACCATCGCCGCCGTGCAAGGCCTCGCCGGCGCCTACAAGCACGGCTGGTCCTCCGACATCGAGATGGACTACGCGCCGATGGGCCTCAACGAGGACATCGTGCGCCTGATCTCCGCCAAGAAGAACGAGCCGGACTGGCTGCTGGCCTGGCGGCTCGACGCCTACCGCCGTTGGCTGAAGATGGACGAGCCCGACTGGGCCATGGTCCACTACCCCAAGATCGACTTCCAGGCGCAATACTACTACGCCCAGCCCAAGTCCTTCGCCGAAAAGCCCAAAAGCCTCGACGAGGTCGATCCCGAACTGCTGCGCACCTACGAAAAGCTCGGCATCCCCTTGCGCGAGCAAATGATCCTCGCCGGCGTCGAAGGCGCGGACGCCGCCCCCGCCGCTGCGAGAGACGGGGGCGACCGCAAGGTCGCCGTCGATGCCGTGTTCGACAGCGTCTCCGTCGGCACCACGTTCAAGGACGAGCTCGCCAAGGCCGGCGTGATCTTCTGTTCGATCTCCGAAGCGGTGCAGGAGCATCCGGAGCTGGTGAAGAAGTATCTCGGCTCGGTCATTCCGAACTCCGACAACTACTACGCCACGCTGAACTCCGCGGTTTTCTCCGACGGTTCCTTCGTTTACGTGCCCGAAGGCGTGCGCTGCCCGATGGAGCTGAGCACCTACTTCCGCATCAACGCCGAGAACACCGGCCAGTTCGAGCGCACGCTGATCATCGCCGACAAGGGCAGCTACGTCAGCTACCTGGAGGGCTGCACCGCGCCGATGCGCGATGAGAACCAGCTGCACGCCGCCTGCGTGGAGCTGGTGGCGCTGGAGGATGCGGAGATCAAGTATTCCACCGTCCAGAACTGGTATCCTGGCGACGAGCACGGCGTCGGCGGCATCTACAACTTCGTCACCAAGCGCGCGGACTGCCGCGGCGACCGCTCCAAGGTGATGTGGACGCAGGTGGAAACGGGCTCGGCCGTCACCTGGAAGTACCCCTCCTGCATCCTGCGCGGCGACGACAGCCAGGGAGAGTTCTACTCCATCGCCATCGCCAACAACATGCAGCAGGCCGACACCGGCACGAAGATGATCCACCTCGGGAAGAACACCAAGTCCCGGATCGTCTCCAAGGGCATCTCCGCCGGCAAGGCGCAGAACACCTATCGCGGCCAGGTGTCGATGCACCCGAAGGCGAAGAACTCGCGCAACTACACCCAGTGCGACAGCCTGCTGATCGGCGACAAGTGCGGCGCCCACACCGTCCCCTACATCGAGTGCCGCAACAACTCCTCCAGGGTCGAGCATGAGGCCACCACCTCCAAGGTCGACGACGACCAGCTCTTCTACTGCCGCCAGCGCGGCATGGACGAGGAGGAGGCCGTGGCCCTCGTCGTCAACGGCTTCTGCAAGGAGGTCCTCCAGGCCCTGCCGATGGAGTTCGCCATGGAGGCCCAGAGCCTGGTGGCCATCAGCCTCGAAGGGTCGGTGGGCTGAGGCGATGACCGAGGTCGAGAACCTAATGCTGGAGCACCTCAAAGCGATCCGCGCCGACATCGCGACGCTCAGGGACGACATGCACGGCATGCGGGTCGAGATGACGGCGATGCGGCAGCAAATGGCGAGCATGTTCACGATGCAGGAACACCATCACTCGGAGATCGCCAGTCTCAAGGCGCGCATTTCCCGCATCGAAACGCGCCTCGACCTGGTGGACTGAGCCAATGCCCTCCCTCGCGGACGCCCTAAAGCTCGGCGGGGCCTGCTTCGGCCTCGGCGCGATGGCTGCAGGCGCGGTCGGGCCCTGGGCCGCGCTCGCCGGGCTGATCGCCCTCGCGGCCGGCTTCGTCCTGGCCCGCAAGCAAGCCTGAGACCCGCCATGCTGATGACCACCACCAACGCCATCGAAGGCCGGCGCATCACCGACTACCGCGGCGTGGTCGTGGGCGAGGCGATCATGGGCGCCAACGTCGTCCGCGACCTCTTCGCCGGCATCACCGACATCATCGGCGGCCGCGCGTCGTCTTACGAGGCCAAGCTCGCCGAGGGTCGCGAAACCGCCATGTCCGAACTGCGCGACCGCGCCGCCGCCCTCGGCGCCGACAGCGTGGTGGGCATCGACATCGACTACGAGGTGGTCGGCGATTCCATGCTGATGATCTCCGTCTCCGGCACCGCCGTCGTCACCGAACCGGCCTCAGCGCCATGACCGACGAGACCGACGCCCCCCTCTCGCCCGAGGCCGCCCGCAAGAAGCGGGAGCGAAAGCTGGCGCTGCGGATCGGCGGCGTCGTCTTCATCGTCCTCCTGATCATGGAGATCCTGCTGATCGCCCGCGCGGTCAGCCCGGTCCTCGTGGCCTTCACCCTGGTCTTCGCCGCCATCGTCGCCTTCGTCATCTGGCTGGTGCGCGACACGCTTCACGACAAGAAACAGCGCGACGCGGCCGGGGCCGCCGACGCGACCGACTCCGAAGGGACCCGCAAAGATGCTTGAGATCAAAAACCTGCACGTGAAGCTTGAGGAAGAGGACAAGGTCATCCTCAAGGGCGTCGACCTGCGGGTGGAGCCGGGCAAGGTGCACGCGATCATGGGTCCCAACGGGTCGGGCAAGTCCACCCTCTCCTACGTGCTGTCGGGCCGCGACGGTTATGAGGTCACCGATGGCGAAGCCTCCCTCGATGGCGAGGACATCCTGGAAATGGAGCCCGAGGAACGCGCCGCCGCCGGCCTTTTCCTCGCCTTCCAGTACCCGGTGGAGATCCCCGGCGTCGGCAACATGACCTTTCTGCGCACCGCCCTCAACGCCCAGCGCAAGGCCCGCGGAGAGGAGGAGGTCTCCGCCGCCGACTTCCTCAAGATCATCCGCGCCAAGGCCAAGACGCTCGACATCGACGCGGACATGCTCAAGCGCCCGGTCAACGTGGGCTTCTCCGGCGGCGAGAAGAAGCGCAACGAGATCTTGCAGATGGCGATGCTGGAGCCGAAGATGTGCATCCTCGACGAGACCGACTCCGGCCTCGACGTCGACGCCATGAAGCTCGTCTCCGCCGGCGTGAACGCCCTGCGCGACGCCGGCCGCGGCTTTCTCGTCATCACGCACTACCAGCGGCTGCTGGACCACATCAAACCGGACGTGGTGCACATCATGGCCGACGGGCGCATCATCAAGACCGGCGGGCCCGACCTCGCCCTCGAAGTCGAGACCAACGGCTATGCCGGCCTGATCGGGGAGGCCGCCTGATGGCCCTTCCCGCCTCAGTCCGCTCCGCCAAGGTCGAGGCCGCCGAGGCGCTGCTCGCCGCGCGTCCCGCGCCCTCGGGCGAAGGGAAATGGGCCCGCGAGGCCCGCGCCGCCGCGGCCGAGCGCCTGCGCGCCATGGGCGCCCCCGTGCGCCGGGACGAGTATTGGAAGTACACTGACCCGGCGAACCTCACGGTCCTTCCGGCCCCCGCCGCAGCCACCTTCCACGATCCCGACGACACCCCGCCCTTCGACGCCGCGGACGGCCTCAAGCTGGTCTTCGTCGACGGGACCTATCGCCCGGACCTGTCGGACGATCTGGCCATGGAGAACGTGGAGATCATGCCCTTGACCGAGGCCATGGCGGCCGACATCCACTGGGCGAAGGACCTCTACGGCGTGCTGGAGGCCCGCGGCCAATACGTCGACCGCCCCCTCGCCGCGCTCAACACCGCCGTCGCCGCGGAAGGCTTCGCCATCCGCGTCACCGGCGCCGCCCCGCGCCCCATCCACTTCCGCTACTGGCACGAGGCGGAGGACAGCGACGCCGTCCTCCACCACGTTGTCCGCGTCGAGGCCGGCGCCTCCGCCACGATCCTCGAGAACGGCCCCGCCGCCGCGCGCTTCAACAAGCAGATCGAGATCGACGTCGCCGACGGCGGGTCCCTCAACCACATCCGCGCCCAGGGTCGGGACCACGAACGCCGCGCCTTCAGCGCCATGTTCACCCGCCTCGGGCAGGAAAGCGCGTACAAATCCTTCACCCTCACCGTGAACGGCCGACTCACCCGCAACGAGCAGATCGTCGAGTTCACCGGCGACGACGCCCTCGCCCATGTCGCCGGCGCCTGCATCGGCGACGGCGATTTCCACCACGACGACACCGTCTTCATCACCCACGACGCCGAGCGCTGCGAAAGCCGCCAAGTCTACAAGAAGGTCCTCCGCGGCTCCGCCAAGGGCGTCTTCCAGGGCAAGATCCTGGTGAAGGAAGGCGCCCAGAAGACCGACG
>JBCCPD010000027.1:0-17144 GCA_039025075.1 Pseudomonadota bacterium
AGCGGAAGCCGCCGCCCGACAGCGGTTCCAAAAAGCCCGGAGCCGAGTTGGGCATGTGGTAGCCGATGAAGGGGATGCGGTCGGCGGCGATCATGCCGAAGAGGTCTTTGCGGGCCTGGGCGGCCGCCGGCTTGTCGACGTCGAACAGGAAGTGCCAGTCCGGTCGCTGCAGCGAGGCGACGAAGTGGTTCGAGGCGTCGGCGGTGATCATCATCCGCGCCCCGTCGCTCTCCAAGTGATAGGCCATGTGGCCGGGCGTGTGGCCAAAGGCGTTCACCGCTTCGATGCCCGAGGCCACCGTCTCGCCCGGCGCGATGAAACTGGCCTTGTCGGCCAGCGGCTTGACCGTGGCGGCGAAGCCGTCGGCGACGGCCTTGAACGGGCCTTCGCCGTAGCTGTCCCAGCCGTCGAACTCCGCCTGGCCGAAGACGTAGCGGGCGTTGCGATAGGTGGGCGCGCCGTCGGTCATCAGACCGCCGATATGGTCGCCGTGCATATGGGTGATGACGACGACATCCACCGCGTCGGGCGCGATGCCGGCGGCGGCGAGCAGGTCGGACGTGTGCCCGCCCATGGGCTTGGCCCCGGCCCCGAGGCCGGTGTCGAAAAGGATGACCTCGGCGCCGGTGTTCACCGCCGTGGGGGTGAAGGGCAGCGCCACCTTGTCGGTGGGCAGGAAGTTCTTTTCGAGCAGAGCGGCCAGCTCGTCCGCCTCGCGGTTCACGGCGAACATGGAGTGCGGATTCTCTCGGACGGCCTGGCCGTCGCGCATCACGAGCACTTCCATGGCGCCGAGCTTGATCCGGGCGACGTCGCGGACCGGGTCGCCGCCCATGGGCGCGGCGGCGCGGCCGGGCGCCGCCAGGCCGGCCCCGATCAGGGCCGGCGCGGCGAGCCCCAGCGCAGCTCCGCCGCGCAGCAGGGTCCGGCGGTCGACCGAGGTTTTCAACGAGGCCTCGGCGGGCGCGGATCGGGGCTGACGCGGGGCGTCGGACATGGAGGAAGCTCCTTCTTGGGATACGCGTCGTTGCATCGCGCCGCCCCGGCGCGCCGCCCTGGTGAGGGGCCTCGCAAGCCGGCGCGCCGGCCGCCCGCCCGGTCCTCGGGCGCGCTTCAGGCCGTTTCGCGGCAGCTAGCGCGCGCCATCGACCTGCGGACAGGGCGTCACGGCTTCGTGATTGTCAGGAGCGGCGCCTGCGGGCGCGCGCTTCGGCTTGGATGCGGAAGAACCGCGTCGCCAGAGCCCCCGCCTCGCTGCCGCGCCGCCGCCGCCATGGCGGGTCTTGTCCCACCAGGTCGGCGCCGCCGCGGCCTCGGCGACCGCCTTGAAGGACGATGCCGTGCTCATCGGCCAATAGGCCGGCAGGGTCAGCGCCCAGAGCGCCAGGCGACGCTTCTGCGCCCGGCCGCGGTCGGCTCGGCGCAGCGCCAAAAGCGCTGTCGCCAGCATCGCCGCCTGACCCAGATGAAGCGACCACAGCAGCACGGCGGAGCCGCCCGCCAGCCCCCACCAGATCCACGCCGCCCAGAGCAGCGGCTGCGCCAGAGAGGAGCCCGCTGCGCCTAGGAAAAGCGCCTGAAAGCCCAAAAATCCAACCGCCCCGAGATCCCGCCACAGACGCACGGGATCGCGCATATGGGTGGTCCAGGTCACGAGGTACCCCTTTTGCCAACGCGAGCGCTGCCGCACCCACGACCAGACGTCGCGCACCGCTTCCTCCTGCGTTTCGCTGTCCAGCAGCGCGGTGCGGTAGCCGGCGCGCGCCAGGCGCATGCCCAGATCGGCGTCCTCGGTCACGTTATGCGCGTCCCAGGCGCCCAGACGATCCAGCGCCCGGCGGCGGATGAACAGCGAGGTGCCGCCCAGGGGCAACGGAACGCCCAGCCGCGCCAGGGCCGGCAGGGTCACCTGGAACCACGAATGGTACTCGAGGGCGAAGCAGCGGGGGATCCAGCCGGTCTCGGCGTTATAGAAGTTCAAGCGCGCCTGCAGGCATGCGATGCGCGCCGGCGCCCTCGCGAAGGTCTCTGCCGCCCGGCGCAGCTGATCGGGCGGCGGGCGGTCCTCGGCGTCGTAGACCGCGACCAGGGCGCCGGAGGCGAAGTCGAGCGCGTGGTTGAGGGCCCGCGGCTTGGTCCGCGGACGGCCCGGCGGGGTGGGGATGATGCGCATCCATTTCGGGGGACGGGCAGCCTTCAGCGCGCGGATCGTCTGGTGGTCGTCCTCCTCCACCGCCAGCAACGCTTCCAGTTTTTCGCGCGGATAATCCAGCCGCTCCAACGCGCGGATCAAGGAGGCGGCGACCTGCGGTTCGCGATAGAGCGCGACCATGACCGTGAAGCGGGGGGCCAGCTCCGGCTCCGTCGCGCGCACCAGACGGGGCGGAGTCGGAGCCGGCGGCGGGGGCAGCGACAGGGCGGCGAGTCGCAGGCCCGTGTTGACCATGTTGAGGACCACGGCGATCAGAAAGCCCGTCGCCAAGGCCGCCGCCGGCCAGGCCGCCGCCGCGGCGAGCAGCGCCGCGAAGACGCCGAGAGCGATGAGCCGGCCCGGTCCCTGGGCGAAGCGCCGCGCGCTGAGCCTAAGCGGCGTGCGCGCCGCGGCCCTCTCGGCCCGCGCGGCCGGGTGCAGGGCCAGCAGAGCCTCGTCGAACTCGCGATCGTCGCACAACGCCGTTTCGATCATCGTGGCCGAGTTCACGCCGAGGCCGGAGCGCAGCGCTTGGGCTTGGCGCAGGGCGGCGGCGGGGTCGGGGGTGACCACGACCAGACCCTCGCCGCCCGATGAGCGCGCCCAGGGCAGAGCGCGATAGGCGAGGACGGCGCCGATGCAGGCCGGATCGAGCAGGTCTGGCTCCGGCGACCCGAGCCTGGGGTCGACGCGCGCGACGCCCTGCTGCACGGCGAGGGCGTCGGCCACCTGACCGCGGGAGGCGAGACCCAAGGCGACGGCGGCTTCGCCGACCCGGGCGCCGCTGCGCGCCTGCCGCGCCAGAGCGTCCCGCAGCCCGACGGGGCGGAGCGCGCCCTGCGCCAGCATGATCTCGCCCAAACGAGCCCCGGACGCCGGCGTCGCGCCGAGCGCGCCGGAGCGCAACGCGCCCGACATCCTGTCACCCGCTTCCCTTGACCCTCGTAAGCGAAGACTGAAGCGAAGGGGTTAAGGTGGGGTTAACCGGTCGGCCCGGCGGGGCGGAGGCAAGGGCTCAGCCGACCACCCAGGCGCCGTCGCGCCGCGGGTCCGCCGCTGCCTCCACGGAGCCCGAGGCGGCGCGGCGCGCGGCATGCACGCCGCCGAAGAAGAGGTTTCCAGGCGCCCAGGGGCGCGCTCCGGGATAGCGGGCCAGCAGGGCGTCGCGCTCCGCCTCTGGAAACGCGTCTTCGAAGTCGACGTTCTCGGGCCCTTCCGCATGGACCCGCGGCGCCTCGACCGCCTGGTCCAGCGGCGCTCGGCCGTCCGCGAGCCGCGCGGCCGCGGCGGCGAGGGCGCTGCGGATGCGATTCGACCCGCCCGAGCCCAGGGCCGCGACGCTCCCGTCCGCCCAGCTCATCATCATCGGCGCCATCATGGAGGCGAGGCGCACGTCGGGCCGCCAACGGTCCAGGCCTTCCGGCAGAAGATCCTCTTCGCCGAGCATGTTGTTGGGCATGATGCCCGTGCCCGGCGCGATGCGGCCGCAGCCCTCGCCGTTGCTCAGCGTCAGGGCGGCGGCCATGCCTCGCGCATCCACCGCCGAGACATGGGTGGTGCCGCGAAGCGCCTGCGGACGCTCGAAGATCGTGCGCCAGCGCGCCTGCGTCTCGGGGGTGAGCAGATCGGACATCCGGCCGTCGCCCGCCGCGTTGCGCGCGCGCGTCGTCAGATCGAAGGCGCGCGCATAGTCGGCGGCCGACGGGTTCGCGGGCAGCAGCGCCAGGGCGAAGGCGATCAGCGTGCCGCCGAGGCTCGGGGCCGGGTTAAGCGCGATGCGGGCGCCGGCCCGCTTCACCGTCAGGGGCTCGCGCCAGCGGGGCTGCCAGCGGCGCAGGTCGACCGCGCTCAGATGCCCGCCGGTCTCGGTCAGCGACAGCAGCGCCTGGGCGACCTCTCCTTCCTGCACGAAACGGGGACCTTCCGCGGCGTAGACCTCCAGCACGTCGGCGAAGTCGGGGTTGCGGAAGACGTCGCCTTCGCGCGCCAGCCGCGCTCCATCCCCGAAAAGGGCGAGCGCTTCGGGGCTGGCGCGGTAGATGGGCGCGACGACATCGAGAAGGCGCGCCTGGAAGGCGGAGACGGGCGCGCCCTCGCGCGCCGCTTCGACCGCGGGTCGGATCAGCTCCTTCATCGGCAGCCGACCGTGACGGTCGCGCGCTTCGGCTAGGCCCGCCGCGAGGCCGGGGACGGCGATGGAGGCCGTGCCTATATGAAAGCCCTGCTGCGCCTCGCCGAAATCGGCCCAAGCCTCGGTCAGGTCCCACTCCGCCTCCGGCCGTTTCGCGCGCGGGGTCTGGACGAAGAAGTCGAGCAGCGCGGCTCGGCCGGAAGGATCGCGCACCATCAGGAAGCCGCCGCCGAGAAAGCCGGCGAGCACCGGCTCGGCCACGCAGGCCATCAGCGCGCCCGCGATGCAGGCGTCGACCGCGCTGCCGCCGTCGCGCAGAGCCTGCTCCGCCGCCTCGGCGGTCAGCTTGTGGCCGGCGGCGATGGCGAAGCGCGCCATGCGGCGGGTCAGGCCTTGCTCGAAGGTGCGCCGGGACCGTCGTAGCCGCCCAGATCGCAGATCACCGCCCATTCCTCGGCCATCACCGGCTGCACGCTCAGGCGAGTGTTGTTCACCAAAATCATGTCCTTGAGCCGCGCGTCGGCCTTGGCTTGGTCGAGCGTGACCGGCTGAGGGAACGCGCCGAGCGCCTTGACCGTCACGCAGTCCCAACGCGCGTCGTCGGTGGTCGGGTCGGGAGCCGAAAGGGCGATGACCTCGACCACGCCCATCACCCGCTTCTCCTTCACCGAGTGGTAGAAGAAGCCCAAGTCGCCCAGCTGCATCGCGCGCATGTTGTTGCGGGCCTGGTAGTTGCGGATGCCATCCCACATTTCGCCCGCCTCGCCCTTGGCGACCTGGTCGTCCCAGGACCAGGTTTCGGGTTCGGATTTGAACAGCCAATGGCGCATTGCAGGGGTCTCCCGCCGGGGGTTTCGGACGCGGATCGCCTATGGCCTATCCGCGCGGCCGAGGCCAGAGTGGCGGCGACCCGACCCCCGGCCCCAGGACCTCCCCATGACCCCGCCGCGTTATCGCCAGATCACCTTCCTCTACACCGACGACCTGCCCAAGATGGTCGCCTTCTACCGCGACGTGATGCAGCTGAAGCCGGTGATCGACCAGGGCGCGGCGGTGATCTTCCAGATCAACGACGGGGCCTATGTGGGCGTCTGCGATCTGCCGCACCGCCCGCGCGGAACGGACGGCATCATGGTCACCTTCGTCTGCGACGTGGACGCGGAGTACGAGCGTCTGAAGGCCGCCGGCGTGCAGTTCGACAAGCCCCCGGCCTGGTACATGGACGGCACCGTCTACGCGACCTTCTTCCGCGACCCGGAGGGCTACGCGTTGGAGATCCAGGCCTTCCGCACCCCCGACTGGGACGTTCTGTTCGAGGACTGATCGCGCCGGCCGGCCGCGGGTTGCCATCGCCGCTCGCCAGGCGGATGCTCCGCGTCCCTTCGGACCCCGGCCGGGAGCGCGCCCATGCCCGCAAAGCTCTGCGTCTTCGACGCGTACGGAACCCTCTTCGACGTGGCCGCCGCCGCGCGTCGGCGCGCCGAGGCGCCGGGGCGGGAGGTTTTCGTAACGGTCTGGCCTCGGATCGCGGAGCTCTGGCGCCTGAAGCAGCTGCAATACACCTGGCTGCGGGCCACCGCGGGCGTGCATGAGGATTTCTGGAACGTCACGCAGGACGGGCTCGACTGGGCCATCGAGGCGGTCGGAGGAGAGGCCGCCGGCGTCACGGCCGAGGACCGGCAGGCGCTGCTGGGTCTTTACTGGAAGCTGGAGGCGTATCCGGAGGTTCCGGCGATGCTGCGCGCTTTGAAGGCGGCGGGCCGGCAGACGGCGATCCTCTCCAACGGCTCGCCGGCGATGCTGAAAGGCGCGGTGGACAGCGCCGGCATCGGCGAGCTGCTCGACGACGTGCTGAGCGTGCAGAGCGTCGGGGTCTTCAAGCCGGCCCCTCAGGTCTACGACCTCGTTGGGCGCAGCTTCGGGACCCATGCGCGCGAGGTGCTGTTCGTGTCCTCGAACGGCTGGGACGCGGCGGCGGCCACGGGCTACGGCTTTCATACCGTCTGGGTGAATCGCGCGGGCGAGCCTGAGGATCGGCTGCCCTGGCGGCCGCAACGCCAGGCCGAGGACCTGACCGCCGTGCCCGACCTGGCGGAGCGCCTCTGATGCCGCGCTTCGATGCGCCGGACGGGCGGAGCCTGCACTACCTGGACGAGGGCGCCGGCCCGCCGGTCCTCTGCCTGCCGGGGCTGACGCGAAACCATCGCGACTTCGACGCTGTGGCGGAACGGCTGAAAGTCCGCTTCCGCGTCCTTCGCCTGGATGCGCGGGGCCGCGGCGGCTCTGACCGAGCCGAGGACCCTCAGACGGAGTATCAGCTGCCGGTGGAGGCGGGCGACGTGCTGGCTCTGGTCGATCACCTGGGCCTGAACCGCGCGGCGGTCATCGGAACCTCTCGCGGCGGGATGCTGGCCGGGCTGGTCGCGGCCATGCGGCCCGGCCTGGTGATCGCCGCGGCGGTCAACGACGTCGGCCCGCGGATCGAGATGGCAGGGCTGCGCCGCATCGCCGGATACGTGGGCGGAGCGCCGCCGGAGAGCTTCGCCGACGCGGCCGAGGGCTTGAAGGCGGCCAACGAGGCGCATTTTCCCGGCGTCTCGCTGGCGCGTTGGCAGACGCATGCCCGCGCCACCTATGACGCGGAGGACGGCCGCCTGGTCCTAGCCTACGATCCCGCCATCGCCGAGATGACCCGCGCCGGCGTGGCCGACCTGACCGAGGACCACATCGACGCCACGCCGGTCTTCGCGGCGCTCGCCGCCGTGCCGCTGCTCGTGATCCGGGGCGGCAACTCGGATCTTTTCTCCGACGCGACGGCGCAGGCGATGGTCGAAGGGCGCGACGACGCCGCTTTGGTCACCGTGCCGGATCGAGGCCACGCGCCTTTCCTTGACGAGCCTGAAGCCGTCGCCGCCCTCGACGATTTTCTGGACCGGTACGCCGCCCCATGACCGACATCGCCGCCATCCGCGCCGCCGCGGCGCGCCTCGCCCCCGCCGTGCGCCGGACGCCCTTGCTCGAATCGAGCTTTCTCAACGAATTCGCTGGCCGACGCGTCCTGGTGAAGGCCGAGTGCCTGCAGATCACCGGCAGCTTCAAGCTGCGAGGCGCCTGGGCGGCGCTGAGCGCGCTGGACGAGACGGCGCGGCGGCGTGGGGTGCTGGCCTATTCTTCGGGCAATCACGCGCAGGGGGTGGCCTATGCGGCCCGCAAGCTGGGCGTGCCCGCGGTGGTCCTCATGCCGCAGGACGCGCCGGTGCTGAAGCTCGCCAACACCCGCGCCTACGGGGCCGAGGTGGTGACCTACAAGCGTCCTGGCGAAAGCCGCGAGGAGATCGGCGCCGCCCTGGCGGCCGAGCGCGGCCTCACGCTGATCAAGCCCTACGACCATCCGGAGGTGATCGCCGGCCAAGGCACGTGCGGGCTGGAGCTGGCGGAGCAGACGCGCGAGGCCGGCGTGACGGAAGCAGACGTGCTGGTCTGCACCGGCGGCGGCGGGCTCTGTTCAGGAATCGCTTTGGCTCTGGAAGCGGACGCGCCCGGCCTGCGCGCTCGGCCGGTGGAGCCCGAAGGGTGGGACGACTGGTCCGAAAGCCTCGCCGCGGGGGAGCGTCGGCCTGCGCGGGGCGACCGCGCCTCCATCTGCGACGCGATCGTCACGCCCTCGCCCGGAGAGCTGACCTTTCCCATCCTGCACCGCTTGGGCGGACCGGGCCTGAGCGTGACCGACGCGGACGCGCTCGACGCCATGGCCGCGGCCTTCGAGCGATTGAAGCTGGTGCTGGAGCCCGGCGGCGCCGTGGCTCTGGCGGCGGCGCTGTTTCAGCCCGACGCCGTTGCCGGAGAGTCCGTGATCGCCGTCGCTACGGGAGGCAACGTGGACCGCGCCCGCTTCGCCGAGGCGCTGTCCCGCTCGCCGCGCTAAGGCCCTCGCCGCGAGGTCGTCGCGGTCCGCCCCGTTTCAGCCGCGTAGCTGAGGCGAAAATGAATGAGCTCTGAATGCGAGTCACGGCCAAATCACGCTGGCCGTGCACACCCTTTGTTGACCCGAATGCGCGAGGGTGTGGATCGGGACGGTTTTCGGCGTCGTACCTGGAGGGGGAACGACGACTTGGCCGGACCGATACGGCCGATCCCGAGGGGTCGGGGATGGCCGTGGTCGATGCGGCGGGCTTGTTGGGGAGCCCTGCGCCGCGTCGCCGGAGGGCCGCGATCTCTTGGGGGGATCGCGGCCCTTTCGCTTTTCAGGGGGCGGGGCCTACGCCAAAGGCAGGTTGATTCGCGTCTGCCACTCGCTGGGCGGCAGGGCCGTGCAGTCGTTGAGGTACTCCTCATAGGCCGGACGATCCGCCGGCTCCCGCCCGCTTTGCGGCAGCCAGCGCCCGTAAAGCGACTGATAGGCCTGCGGCAGGTCCGCATAGGGACCGACATGCAGATAGGCCGCCGTCTCGCCGGCCGGGATGTCGACGATGTCGAGCCCGTCCCAAGGCTCGAAGCCCGCGTCCACCTCCATGCCCGCGAAGCTGCGCAGCTCCGCCGCCGGCTTGGCCTCGGGATCGTCGTAGTAGATGGCGAAGCAGCGGGCCGAGCCCGGCGCGGCGCCGCGCGCGCCGGCTTGGGCGAACAGCCGCTCGAAGCCCTCGCCGATCTCCTCGTAGGGGCCGACATGGACGTAGCCGGCGAGGCGGAGGGCGGGGCGATGGCCGACGGTGACGGCCTGGGTGGGATCGGTCATGTGAGACTCCTGGATGAACGGGGGCCGCGTATGTCCCGCGACCCCTCGCCGACGGTATGCGGCGGGAGGAAGTCCATAGGCCTTGGAGAACGCCCGGCTGAACGCTTCGAGAGAGCCGTAGCCGGCCTGACGCGCCAATCGCGGGATCGGCGCGTCCGACCGCGCCAGCGCCACCGCCGCGCGGTGCAGGCGAAGCCGGCGCACTGTCTGCGCCGCCGTCTCCCCCAGCACGGCCCGGTAGAGGCGATGGAAGTGGTGCGGCGACAGGCAGGCCACCTCGGCCAGCCGCTCGAGATCCAGCGCATCGTCCAGATGCGCGCGGATATGGCTCAGCACGCGTTCCAGCCGATCAGCATGATCGAGCGGTTTGGACAGGCGGTTCATGCCGGACGTCTCCCAGGTCTCAGGACGTCTCAGTGATGCCGCCGGCCGTTTGATCGCGGTTGCGATTCGGAGTCGAGGTCAGATCCCGGCCAGCCGCTCGGTCAATTCGATGGCGAGGGCCGGGCTCGGACGCTCCCTGGCGAGAAGCAGCTCTAGGCCCGGGGCCTGCGCGCCGTCGAGCATCCGCAAGGACCAGGTGCTGAAGCGACGCGCCCGAGTGGGCGCGTCCCGGAGAACGCGCACGTCGAAATGGCGCGGGTCATGCCGAATCGTCTCGAGCAGCAGGCTCGTGGCGTCCCAGGGACCCTCGAGCACCTGGGCGAAGCGGTCGCCGTCATAGAACAGAACGCCCGTGACGCCCACGGCGGCGTTTCGCGCCTGCGAGACGCGGCGGATGGCGTCCAACGCGCGCCCGTCATCTGCAATCAGGGCGCGGCTTACGTAGACGATCTGGCTCAGCCTGGGCGTGGCGTCCGACAAGCGATCGATCCCATTCGATTTCTCGGCTTCAACGTCGAGACGGTGCCAGCACGCGGGCCGTCCGGCAATTCGACATTCGCCACCGGTCTATCAGCCGCTCAACCGTCCTGCCGCAGCCGCGCGTTGGATGGATCGTAGGGGCTGTCGGGCGTCACTTCGGCGTCCCAGAGGGCTCCCATGATCCGGCACTGCAGCTTGGTTCCTGGGGCGGACAGCGCCTCCGGCACGTAGCCGAGCCCGATCTGGCTGCCCAGCGCCACGGACCAGCCGCCGGAGGTGAGCCGACCGACGCAGTCGCCCTCGTGCAGCAGAGCCTCGCGACCCCAGGGGTCGGCGTCGTTCGGGCCATGTATCTGCACGGTCACGCATTTCGAACGGATGCCGAGGTCCAGAGCGGCCTGCTTGCCCCTGAAGTCCTTGGTCAGGTCGACGAAGCGGTCGAGCCCGGATTCGAGGGGGGAGGCGTCGCGGCCGAGGTCTGAGCCGAAGGCGCGATAGGATTTTTCTTGGCGCAGCCAGTTCTGGGCGCGGGCGCCGAAGGGCTTGAGGCCGTGGGGCTCGCCGGCGGCGAGGAGGCGGTCGAGGAGGTGGGCCTGCATCTCCATCGGGTGGTGCAGCTCCCAGCCGAGTTCGCCCGTGTACGCGACGCGGAGGGCCATGGTCGGGACCATGCCGAGGTCGATCCGGCGCATGGATAGCCAGGGAAAACGCTTGTTTCCCAGAGCCGTGGCGGGATCGGGGTCGACGATGAGCTCTCGGAGGACGTCGCGCGACTTCGGGCCGGCGAGGGCGAGGACGCCCCATTGGGTGGTGACGTCCTGGACCTCGATCCAGCCGAGCTGGTCGCGCTTTCTGGCGGCTTCCTTCTCGAAATAGTCGAAGTCGTAGGCCTGGGCGGCGCCGGCGGTGACCATGTAGAAATCGTCCTCGGCGAGGCGGACGAGGGTGGCTTCGGTGCGGACGGTGCCGGCGTCGGTGAGGGCGTAGGTGAGGTTGATGCGCCCCATCTTCGGCAGCTTGTTGCAGGTCAGCCAATCGAGGAACGCCGCCGCGCCGGGGCCCTTGATGCGGGTCTTGGCGAAGGGGGTGGCGTCGAACAGGCCGACTCCTTCGCGCACGGCGCGGGCCTCCGCCTCGGCGTATCGCCACCAGCCGCCGCGGCGGAAGCTTCTGGAATCGCAGTCGAAATCGGCGGGCGCGTCGACGGGGCCGAAGTAGTTGGGCCGCTCCCAGCCGTTCACCTGGCCGAACTGGGCCCCCATGGATTTGAGCCGCTGATAGGCGGGGGAAGTGCGCAGGGGGCGGGCCGCTTCGCGCTCTTCGTCCGGGTGGTGGAGGATGAAGACGTGGGAGTAGCACTCCTCGTTCTTCTGGGCGGCGTACTCGCGGTTGATCCAGGGGCCGTAGCGGCGGGGGTCGAGGGACCACATGTCGATCTCGGCCTCGCCTTCGGTCATCAGCTGGGCGAGGTAGTGGCCGGTTCCGCCGGCGGCGGTGATGCCGAAGGAGAAGCCTTCGGCGAACCAGACGTTTTCGACGCCCGGGGCGGGGCCGACGAGGGGGTTGCCGTCGGGGGTGTAGCAGATGGGGCCGTTGAAATCGTCTTTGAGACCAACGGCTTCGCTGCTGGGGAGCCGGTGGAGCATGGACATGTACTCGGCCTCGATCCGCTCGAGGTCGAGGGGGAGGAGGTCGGCGCGGAAGGTGTCGGGGACGGCGAACTTGGCCCAGGCGGGGGCGCCTTGTTCGTAAGGGCCTAGGATCCAGCCGCCGCGTTCCTCGCGCACGTACCACTTGGCGTCGGCGTCGCGGAGGACGGGGTGCTCGGGGTTGGATTTGCGCCATTCCACAAGGGCTTGGTCGGGTTCGGTGACGATGTACTGGTGCTCCACCGGCATGGCGGGGATGTAGCAGCCGAATAGGGCGGCGGTGCGCTGGGCGTGGTTGCCGGTGGCGGTGACGACGTGCTCGCAGGCGAGTTCCAGCTTCTCGTCGGTGGGGACGAGGTTGCCGCCTTTTTCGGCCATCTTCGTGGCGTGGACGATCCAGTCGGCGCCGCGGCGCTCGAAGCCGTCGACCTGGATTTTGCGCATGATTTCAACGCCGTGCTGGCGGGCGCCTTTGGCCATGGCCTGGGTGACGTCGGCGGGGTTTATGTAGCCGTCGGTGGGGTGGTAGATGGCGCCCTTGAGGTCGTCGGTGCGCACGAGGGGCCAGCGATCCTTTATTTCACAGGGGGTTAGCCATTCGAGGGGGATGCCCACGGTCTCGGCGGTGGAGGCGTAGAGGCGGTATTCGTCCATACGCGCCTCGGTCTGGGCCATGCGCAGGTTGCCGACGACGGAGAAGCCGGGGTTGAGGCCGATCTCGGCCTCCAAGCCCTTGTAGAACCTCACGGAATAGTCGTGGATGTGGCTGGTGGCGTAGCTCATGTTGAAGAGCGGGAGCAGGCCCGCGGCGTGCCAGGTGGAGCCTGAGGTGAGCTCGTCGCGTTCGAGCAGGATCACGGACCAGCCTGCTTTTCCAAGGTGATAGGCGATGGAGGCCCCCACCGCGCCGCCCCCGACGACGATCGCCCGCGCCTGCTTCATGCCTTCGTCCCTTCGTGACCGGTCCCTTTCGAGTGATAGCGGGGCGCGGCCGGCGGATGGGGTCGAGTGCGACGGGCGACGGGCTGGATGCGACGCCGAAGGGCGTGCGGCATCGGCGCCGCGAACGTGCACCGAGGGTACACAGCAGGTGCACCGATCCTGCCGCCGCGGCGCCGCAGGCGTGCGGCAAGGGCGCCGCCGGCGTGCCGACAGCGTCGGACTCAGGTTTCGGAAGGGTTAACTGGGCGCGAAGCGGCTCGATCCGGAGCGACGAGGGGTCGACCCCCGCCCCAGGCGGAACGGTCGAGCGACGGCGCCTCGCGCGAAGCGCGCGAGCCGATGGGGGCTCGATGCCCCCGGAGGCGAGGTTTCTGTTGAGCGAGCGCGCCCCCCGGCCCGACGCGAAAGCCTCAGGCCTTGGGGCGGAGGCGGATGACGACGTCGACCTTGGCGATCTCGGCCCCTTCGGGCGCTTCGGGCAGGCCGTCGATCCTCAGGGCGCCGGGGGTGGCGTCGAAGAGGCGGCCGTCGGGCTCCCAATAGAAGTGGGCGTGGTCGTCGGTCTTGGTGTCGTAGTAGCTGCGCGCGCCGTCGACGGTGATCTCGGCGATCAGTCCGGCCTCGGTGAAGCTGCGCAGGGTGTTGTAGACGGTGGCGAGCGACACGCTTTCGCCGCAGCCGCGGGCGGCCTCGAACAGCGTCTCTGCAGTGACGTGCCGATCCCGACCGTCGCCCACGAGCAACGCCGCGAGGGCCCGGCGCTGCCGCGTCGGACGCAGGCCGGCCGAGGCCAGCCATCGGGAGGCGCGCGCCTGAGCATCGACCCCGAGCCTGTCGTTCAACATATCCATCCCTTTCAATATCCTCGCATGCCCCTGAGATTCAAGTCGTCAGACGGCGACGCAAGGCCGCGAGGGGGCGGTTCGAGGACGGTCCTGGGGCGGTTCGGGGGTCGTTCGGCGGCCGCTCCGGGCCTCGGCTTGCTTCGACCCGGTCGTCGGGGTAGGCGTGCCTCACGGATCGTGACCGTTCGTTACGCTGAAGAACCGCAGAGGACCGAGAGGTCCCCAACGCGCCGCGCGCGACCTTCGGAGGCTGCCCCAGATGACCGCCCAGACGTCCGCCCCCACGTCCGCGAGGCCCGACAGCTATGACTTCGACGGCTTGATGGCCTGCGCGCGGGGCGAGCTGTTCGGGGAGGGCAACGCCCAGCTGCCGGCGCCGCCGATGCTGATGATGGACGCGATCTCTCACATCTCGGCCGAGGGGGGCGAGCATGGCAAGGGGATCGTCAAGGCCGAGTACGAAGTGCGGCCGGACCGCTGGTTCTTCGAATGCCACTTTCTGGGCGATCCGGTGATGCCGGGCTGCCTGGGGCTCGACGGTCTGTGGCAGCTGACCGGCTTCTTTCTGGGATGGAGCGGCCTCAAAGGTCGTGGACGGGCGCTGGGCGTGGGCGAGGTGAAGCTGACCAAGATGGTGACGCCCGAGGTCAAGCGGCTGGACTACGAGGTGCATGTGCGCCGGGTCATCGACCGCAAGCTGAAGATGGGCGTCGCCGACGGTCGTCTTTTCGCCGACGGGGAGCCCGCCTACGCGGTGAAGGACATGCGCGTCGGCCTCTTCCAGGACGGCTGAGGCGTCCCATATCGGGCCGAACGCCCCTGACATCAGGAGATACGCCATGCGGCGCGTCGTGATCACCGGCCTTGGAATCGTCTCGAGCATCGGCGGCAACGCCCAGGAGGTTCTGGCGAGCCTGCGGGAGGGACGCTCCGGCATCTCGGCGGCGCCGGACTATGCCGAGCATGGCTTCCGCTGCCGGGTGCACGGGGTGCCGGACGTGAACCTGACCGAGGCGGTGGACAAGCGGCAGCTGCGCTTCATGGGCGACGGGGCGGCGTACAACTACATCGCCATGGAGCAGGCGATCGCCGACAGCGGATTGGAGGCGGACGAGGTCTCGCATCCCAAGACAGGGCTGGTGATGGGGTCGGGCGGGCCGAGCACCAAGAATCTCTTCGCCGCGCACAACATCGTCGTCGAGAAGGGCAGTCCGAAGCGGATGGGGCCGTTCATGGTGACGCGGGGGATGAGCTCGACGAATTCCGCGTGCCTGGCGACGCCGTTCAAGATCAAGGGGATCAACTATTCGATCACCTCGGCCTGCTCGACCAGCGCGCACTGCATCGGCAACGCCGTCGAGCAGATCCAGTGGGGCAAGCAGGACGTGGTCTTCGCCGGCGGGGGCGAGGAGGTGGATTGGACGCTGAGCTGCCTGTTCGACGCGATGGGGGCGATGAGCTCGAAGTACAACGAGACGCCGACGACGGCCTCGCGCGCCTTCGATGCGAACCGGGACGGGTTCGTGATCGCCGGGGGCGCCGGCGTGGTGGTGCTGGAGGAGCTGGAGCGGGCCCGCGCGCGCGGCGCCAAGATCTATGCGGAGGTGACGGGCTACGGCGCGACCTCCGACGGGCATGACATGGTGGCGCCGTCGGGCGAGGGGGCGGAGCGGTGCATGCGGCTCGCTGTCGAGACGCTGGGCGACCACAAGGTGAACTACATCAACGCGCACGGCACCTCGACGCCCGCGGGCGACGTGACGGAGGTGGAGGCGGTGCGGCGGGTGTTCGGCGATGCGCGGCCGCCGATTTCGTCAACCAAGTCTTTGACGGGACATTCGCTGGGGGCGACGGGGGTGCAGGAGGCGATCTACTGCCTTTTGATGCTGCAGAACGACTTCATCGCCGCCTCGGCCAATATCGAAGAGCTGGACCCGGCGCTGGACCCGGCGGAGATCGCCACGGAGCGGGTGGACGGCGCGGGGCTCGACACGGTCATCTCCAACTCCTTCGGCTTCGGAGGGACGAACGCGACTCTCGCCCTCAGCCGCTACGCGGGGTGAGCGCCATGGCCGGTCTGATGGAGGGCAAGCGCGGTCTGGTGATGGGGGTCGCGAACGACCACTCGATCGCCTGGGGCTGCGCCAAGGTGCTGCATGCGCAGGGCGCTCAGCTGGCGTTCACCTATCAAGGCGAGCAGTTCGGGCGGCGGGTGACGCCTTTGGCGGAGAGCCTCGGCTCGACCCTGATGCTGCCGGCGGACGTGCAGGACGAGGCGAGCATGGACGCGGCCTGCGCGGCGCTGGCGGAGGCTTGGGGCGGGCTCGACTTCGTCATCCACGCCATCGCCTATTCCGACAAGTCCGAGCTGCAGGGTCAGTTCGCCGACACCAGCCGGGCGAACTTTCTGAACTCGCTGGATATTTCCTGCTACTCGCTGATCGATGTGGCGCGGCGGGTGGCGCCGATGATGCGCGAGGGCGGGTCGATCGTGACGATGAGCTATCTGGGCGCGCAGCGGGTCATGCCGAACTACAACGTGATGGGCGTGGCGAAAGCGGCGCTTGAGGCCTCGGTGCGGTATCTGGCGAACGATCTGGGGCCTCAGGGGATCCGGGTGAACGCGCTGAGCCCGGGGCCGATGCGGACGCTGGCTGGGTCGGCGGTCGGGGGCGCGCGGCGGGTCTACAAGACCGTCGGGGACAACGCGCCGATGCGGGCCAACGCGACGCTCGATCATGTGGGCGGGGCGGCGATGTGGCTGTGCTCGGACTACGGCGCCTCGACCACCGGCGAGGTGCTGTTCGTGGACGGCGGCTATCATGCGATCGGCATGGCGCAGCTGGAGAACCTGACGCCGGTGCAGGGCTGAGGCCCTTTTCCCGCCCCTCGGGATCTGGTAACATTTCGTTCATGCGCCGGCGGATGCGCACGGGGTCGAAGGGGAATGAGGACATGAGCAAGGGTTTGCTGTTCGCGGCGGCGGCGGCCGCGCTGACGATCGCAACGCCGGCGGCGGCGCTGCCGATCGATACGTTTCAGGCGTTCGGGAGCACGACTTGGGCGACGACGCCGACGCAGGCGCGCCAGACCTCCGCCGACATCAACGCCCGGGGCGTTCTGGTGTCGATGGAGGATTACGGCCCGTCCCGATTCACCGGAGGTCTGTCGGTGCAGACCACCTCGGACGACGATTTCATCGGGTTGGTGTTCGGCTTCGACCAGGCCGACGAAACGAACCCGTTCTTTCTGATCAGCTGGAAGCAGGGCGACCAGAGCGGCAGCATCGAGGGCTGGACGCTGTCGAAGGTGACCGGCGGCGTCGCGGCGGCTCCGTTCGCCAACCACCAGACCAGCTCCCCCGGCGCGTTCGACGTGATCGCCACGGATGTGGGCGCCGGCAAGGGCTGGGCGGACAACACGGCCTATGACGTGTCGCTGACCTATCTGGAGGACCGGATCCTGTTCGAGGCGGCCTTCGCGGGCGATCCGCTGGCGACGATCTTCGACGTGGGCCCGGGCGACGTGCCCGGGGGCGGTCCGTTCCAGGCGGGGGGCTTCGGGTTCTACAACTTCTCGCAGGACGACGCGGTCTATGACGGGTTCGAGCGCACGGATCTGACCCCGCGGCCGCCGTCGGGCGAGGTGCCGCTGCCGCCGGCGATGGCGCTGATGGCCGTCGCCTTCGGCGGCCTGGGCTGGGCGGCCCGGCGCCGGCGCGGCTGACGCGCGGGCGACGCGCGGGACGGCGACGCGGCGGCCTGCGGGCCGCCGCTTTCGTTTTCAG
>JBCCPD010000028.1:0-17079 GCA_039025075.1 Pseudomonadota bacterium
CGGCGCTGGATCGGGATCGAGCGGGATGCGGGCTATCGGCGCATCGCGCGGGACCGGATCGACGCGGTGAACCCCTGGGACATGGACGCGGTGGCGGCCACGCCCTCCCGCCGAGCGCAGCCGCGCATTCCCTTCGGCACGCTGGTGGAGCGGGGCTGGCTGAGTCCCGGCGCCTGGCTGACCTCGGCCAACGGCCGCCACCGCGCCAAGGTGCGCGCGGACGGCACGCTGGTGGCCCATGACGTCTCGGGCTCCATCCACAAGGTCGGGGCGGCGCTGGAAGGCGCGCCGTCCTGCAACGGGTGGACCTACTGGACCTACCAAGAAGCGGGAGAAACCCGCCCGATCGACTACCTGCGTCAACGGCTTCGCGCCGAGATGGAGGCCTGACGCGGGCTTCGGATGCGTTGCTTGCCGCCAAACGCGTAGCGTACCGGCGTAAACCTCGACGCGCTTCCCATCGCGGTTCGGTCGGCGGACCGCCGCGGATGGGGGCGCGTCGTTTTCCTTTGGGGGGGCGAGGGCCTCGGCCGCGCGTTTCGCCGCGCCCGGTGGACCGCCGGCAGGGCGGCTCCACTTCCGCCGTCATGCAGAGTCTTGAGGACGGATATCGCGCGCTGGTGCTCGGCGCGTCGGGGGGGATCGGCGGGGCCGTGCTGGCGCGGCTGGAGGCCGACGCGCGTTGCGCCGAGGCGACGGGACTGTCGCGCTCGGCCGACGGCATGGACGTGACGGACGAGGCGGCTCTGGCCCGGGCGGCGGCGGGCCTGTCGGGCGAGTACGACCTGATCTTCATCGCCACCGGGGCCTTGGAGATCGAGGGCCGAGGCCCCGAAAAGGCCTTCAAGCAGCTGACGGCGGAGGCTTTGGCCGGCCAGTTCGCGCTGAACGCCGCGGGGCCGGCGCTGGCGCTGAAGCATTTCGGGGCGTTCTTGCCTAAGCGGCGACGGGCGCTGATCGGGGTTCTGAGCGCACGGGTCGGCAGCATTGGGGACAACGGGCTCGGCGGGTGGATGAGCTACCGCGCCTCCAAGGCCGCGCTGAACCAGCTGGTCAAATGCGCTGCGATCGAGCTGGGGCGCACCCATCGCCACGCCTGCATCGCGGCGCTGCATCCCGGCACGGTCAGGACCGACCTGACCGAAGGCCGGCGCGGGTCCTATGACACTCTGAGCCCGGAGGAGAGCGCCGAGCGGCTGCTGGCGATCCTCGACGGGTTGGGTCCGGGCGAGAGCGGCGCGTTCCGCGACTGGAAGAACGCGGAGGTGCCGTGGTGAGCGAGGCTCCGCGGATCCTGCTGGTGCTGGGCGACCAGCTGACGCCCTCGGTCGCCGCGCTGGCGAAGGGGGACCGGGACCGCGACGTGGTCCTGATGGCGGAGGTGCGGGAGGAGGCGAGCTACGTGCCGCACCACCGCAAGAAGATCGCGTTCCTGTTCAGCGCCATGCGGCACTTCGCCGAAGAGTTGCGGGCGGACGGCTGGACGGTGGACCATGTGCGGCTGGACGACGCGGGGAATACGGGGAGCCTGCTGGGCGAGGCGCGGCGGGCGCTGGAGCGGCATGGCGCGGCGGGGGTGGTGGTCACCGAGCCGGGGGAGTGGCGGCTGCAGCTGGCGATGGAGGAATGGGGGGACGTGCTCGGGGCGCCGGTGAAGGTGCTGCGGGACGACCGGTTCCTGGCCTCGCGGGTGGAGTTCGCGGACTGGGCGGAGGGGCGCAAGCAGCTGCGGATGGAGTTCTTCTATCGCGAAATGCGGCGCGCCCATGACGTGCTGATGGACGGCGACAAGCCCGCCGGCGGCAAGTGGAATTACGATCAGGAGAACCGCAAGCCGCCGAAGGAGGGGCTCGACTATCCGGAGGTTCCTCGGTTCCAGACGGACGACGTCACGCGCGAGGTGCTGGAGCTGGTCGAGGGCTTCGACGGCGGCTGGGGGGACCTCAGGCCATTCTGGTTCGCTGTGACGCGGGCGGATGCGGAGGCGGCGGCGGAGCGGTTTTTTGCGGACGCGCTGCCCCGCTTCGGCGACTACCAGGACGCGATGGTGGAGGGGGAGCCGTTCATGTTCCACTCCCTCGTCAGCCTCTATCTGAACGCCGGGCTGCTGGAGCCTCTGGCGCTGTGCCGGCGGGCCGAGGAGGAATGGCGCGAAGGGCGGGCGCCTCTGAACGCCGTCGAAGGGTTCATCCGGCAGGTCCTCGGCTGGCGGGAGTTCATCCGCGGGATCTATTGGCTGGAGGGGCCGGACTATCCGCGGCGCAACGCGCTGAACGCTCAGCGGGGGCTGCCGGAGTTCTATTGGACCGGCGAGACCGACATGGCCTGCATGGCGGCGGCCATCGGTCAGACGAAGTCGGAGGCCTATGCGCACCACATCCAGCGGCTGATGGTGACCGGCAACTTCGCGCTGATCGCGGGGATCCGGCCCTGGGAGGTGGGGGAGTGGTATTTGGCCGTCTACGCGGACGCCTATGAGTGGGTGGAGGCGCCGAACGTGGTGGGCATGGCGCTGTTCGCCGACGGGGGCGTGGTGGGCTCCAAGCCCTATGCGGCCTCGGGCAACTACATCGACAAGATGTCCGACTATTGCGGGGACTGCCGCTACAAGGTGAAGGAGCGCTCGGGCCCCGACGCCTGCCCGTTCAACCCGCTCTACTGGGATTTCATGATCCGCAATCGCGAGCGGCTGCAGAGCAATCCGCGGGTCAGCCGCGTCTATTCCACCTGGGACCGGATGGGCGACGACAAGAAGTCCGCCGCGCTGGAGAGCGCCGAGGCGATCCTGGGCCGGCTGAGCGCCGGCGAGCGCGTCTGAGCGGCGGGCGCCGTTCACGAAACGCCCTGCCGTTCACGAAACGGCTCTCCGAACGCATTGCGCGACGGCGGTCTTTTTGGAAAACCGATGCGGGGTGGCGTTATCGGCGGCGTTTTTCGGCCGACGCAGCGGCGCGGCGGCGCCGAGGATTTGGGGGAGGCGGCCCATGGCGACCTTCATCGTCACGAGCAACCGGGACGACGGCCGCGGGGGGCTGACCCTGCGCGAGGCGATCGCGGCGGCGAACGCGAGCCCGGGCGAGGATGTGATCGAGTTCGACGGCTCGGTCTTTTCGGGCGGGGAGGAGAACCTCATCCGCCTCGAGAGCACGCTGGTGATCCGCGACAGCGTGACCATCGACGCGTCGCGCGTGGCCGGGGTGACGATCACCGCGGACCGGGCCGGCAACGACGTGACGGACCGGAATTTCGTCACCGACATCGACGCCACCGGCGCGAGCGACCTGGCCGACAACTTCCGCGTCCTCTACGTCACCGACGACAACGAAGCGACCACCCTGCGGGGCCTGACGCTGACGGGCGGCTACGTGGACGTCAGCCGTTGGCAGGGCGAGAACCGCCAGCCCGCCCGGTTCGAGCACGAGTACGAGTCGCGCTCCACCGCCGGGGGCGGCATCCTGGTGAACCGGGGCGAGCTGAACATCATCGACGGCGCCGTCTCCGGCAACGCGGTCGACAACCGGGCCGGGGAGGGGAACCGCTCGCCCGGCGGCGGCATCGCCTTCGATCCGTTCTTCAACCCGTTCGATCAGCCGGTGGAGCCGATCTGGCTGCGGCTGATCGGCTCCACCGTGGACGGCAACAGGCTGCTAGGGGAGGAGACGCTCTACGGCGGCGGCATCCTGGCGCGCTGGCTGAACGTGATCGACTCGACGATATCCAACAACCGAACGGAGTCGAAAAACGCCGGGGGCGGCGGCGTCTACGTCCAGTACCAGGGCGATTTCACCAACGCGACGATCCACGGCAACGTCGCCGTGAACGGGAACGGCGGCGGCGTCGCGGCGCCGAACAACGCGCAATTCTTCAACTCCACGATCGTCGGCAACTCGGCTGAGGGCGAATTCTCCCGCGGGGGCGGCTTCGCCGGCCGCTCGCTGCTGTCATGGGCCGACGAGGAGGCGGTGCGCAACGAGGTCAAGCGCTTCGTCAACACCCTGGTGATGGGCAACGAGGCGACGGACGGGGAGACGGCCGACGCTTTTTTCGATCACAACGAGTTCCGCGACTTCCGCGAGACGAACCTGATCGAAGGCCGCAACATCATCAACGCCTTCAACGACTCCGGCAACATCGAGAGGCGGGGGTCGATCGAGAGCCGGGCGCTGTCCTCGGTCTTCGCCGATGGCGGGGCGCTGGCGGACAACGGCGGGAACGTGAAGACCGTCAAGCTGCGCGCGACCACCGCGAACGTCGCCATCGACGGCTCGGTCGATTTCGCGCCCGGATCGGACGCCATCGGGCGCCCGGCGCAGGACCATCCGGGCCAGGGCGCCGACCGGGACCTGCCGGGCGTGCGCGACCTCGGGGCCTACGAGCTGCCGCTGCTGCGCGGCGGACTGCCGGAGATCGTCGACGGCTCCCGCCGCAACGACCGGCTCGAGGCGTCCCGCGAGGCGGAGCTGTTCGAGCTGGGGCGCGGCCGGGACCGGATCGAGGGCAGCCTGCGCGCGCTCGACGGGGATTTCGCCGGCGGCTTCGGCTTCGACGACGTGCTTCGCGTGAAAGGCGCCCGCTTCGGGACCGGGGACGTGACCCTGTCCCGCGGCTCGCTGGTGCTGGAGATCGACGCCAACGGGCGCGGCGGGCCGGAGGCGACCTTCACGCTCGAGGGGACCTTCCGATCCACGACGGTGCTGGCGGAGCGGGCGGGCAAGAACACCGACCTGACGCTCGCCAAGCTCTGGCGCGGGAGCAACAAGCGCGACCGCAAGAACGGCGACGACGAAGCCCGCGACGTCATGGACGGGCGCGGCGGGCGCGACGTTCTGGACGGGCGCGGCGGCGACGACGTGGTCCGGGGCGGCAAGGGCGCCGACCGGATCGAAGGCGGCGCGGGCGACGACCTGCTGAGCGGCGGCGCGGGGCGCGACTCGTTCCGGTTCGAGCGCGGCTTCAGCAAGGACGTGATCACCGACTTCGACGCCCGGCGGGAGAGCCTGGATTTTTCGGGCCATGCGCGGGTCGACGGGTTCCGCGACCTGAAGATCCGCAAGGCCGGCGACGACGTCAGGGTGCTGGATGGCGACGGCGGCCAGATCCTGATCGAAGACGCGTCTCGACGGCAGATCGACCGGGACGTCTTCGACTTCTGAGGCGCGGCAGCGTTCACGAAACGACGCGCCGTTCGCGAAATCCGGCCCTTCGGCCGGTTGCGCCGGGCGCCGGCGTCCTGAACAGTCGCGTTCATTGAAATCGCGCGGCGGCCTCTGCGGCCGCCCTTGCATGGCCGCCCGGGGGAGCTTCGCGCCGTGAACACCTACATCGTGACCAGCAACGGCGACGACGACGGGCCCGGCCTGACGCTTCGCGAAGCCATCGCCCTTGCCAACGCCTCGCCCGGCGCGGACGTGATCGAGTTCGACGGCGGCGCGTTCTCTGGCGGTCGGGACAACGTGATCCGCCTGAGCGAAACGCTGGAGATCACCGACAGCGTGACCATCGACGCCTCCCGCGTCGCGGGCGTGGTGGTGAGCGGGGACGCGGCGGGCAACGACGAGCTCAAGCCCGGCTTCATCACCGATGTCGACGCGACGGGCTTGAACGATCTGGCCGACAACGTGCGCGTGCTGCAGATCATCGGCGAGGTCGGGAGCGTCGTTCTGAACGGACTGACGGTGACCGGCGGACGCGCGGGCCCAGGGATGATCGCGCCCGGTTTCGGCGGCGGCATCTATCACCGCGACGGAGAGCTGACGATCATCGACGGCGCCGTGTCAGGCAACGTCATCGAGACGACGGAGAGGTCGGCGGGTTCCGGCGGAGGGATCTATTCGTCCCCGCGGTTCGATTTCTTCAATGCGCCCGACGAAGGCATCTGGCTGACCTTGCTGAACTCCTCCGTCGAGGGGAACCGGATCTTAGGCGAGTGGCCGGCGTCTCACGGTGGAGGCGTCTGGGCGCGGTGGACCCGCATCTACGAGTCGACCATCGCCGACAATCAGTCCGGCAGCCATGGCGGCGGCGTCTTCGCCAGCTACCAAGGCGACTTCCGCAACGCGACGATCTTCGGGAACGTCAGCGAGTTAGGATTCGGCGGCGGGGTGGCCGGGCCGAACAACCTGCGCTTCATCAACTCCACCATCACCGGCAACGAAGTCAGAGGCGTGAGACCCGACGGGTTTCTCGGCCGCGGCGGCGGCGTGTCCACCGTCACCGGCACCCTCGACGACGAGCAGGTCAGCCGAGAGGTCGTCGAGATCGTCAACTCGATCATCATCGGAAACTCCGACCTGATGACGCCGGAGACGTCGGACCTCCTCTTCAACCGAGACACCGTCAAACCGAGCATCAAGGCCACGGTGCTGTTCGAGGGCGTCAACGTCATCAACAACTTCAGCGAGCCCACGAAGGTCGAGCGCCGCGGGCCGATCCTGGAGCGGCCAACCTCCTCGATTTTCGAAGACGCCGAGCCGCAGCTGCGCGACAACGGCGGCGGGGTGAAGACGGTGAAGCTGCGTTCCGGCTCCTCCAACCCCGCCGTCGACGCCAGCCAGGACTTCGCGCCGGACCGGGACGCGACGGGCCGCGCGGCGCAGGATTTTCCGGGCCAAGGCTTCGACACGGACCTGCCGGGCATCCGCGACCTGGGCGCCTACGAGCTGCCGCTGCTGCGCGGCGGCCTGCCGGTGGTCAAGCCCGGCACGAACCGGGCGGACCGGATGAAGGCCGCGGCGGAGGCGGAGCTGTTCGAGCTCGGCCGCGGCGCGGACCGGGTGCAGGGTCGGACCGGTCAGCTGGACGGGGACGTGGTCGACGGCTTCGGCTTCGACGACGTTCTGCGGGTGAAGAAGGCGCGGTTCGAGGCGGGCGACATCTCCGTCTCCAAGGGCTCTCTGGTGCTGGAGATCGACGCGAACGGGCGCGGCGGGCCCGAGGCGACGGTGACGCTGGAGGGCGAGTTCGGCCGCGTCGCGGTGCTGGCGGATCGGGCGGGGCGCGACACGGACCTGACGCTCGCCAAGCTTTGGCGCGGGAGCAACAAGCGCGACCGCAAGCAAGGCGACGACGAGGCCCGCGACGTGATGGACGGGCGCGGCGGGAACGACGCGCTGGACGGCCTGGGCGGCGACGACGTCCTGCGCGGCGGCGCCGGGCGGGACCGGCTGTCGGGCGGTCGAGGCGACGACCTGCTGGAAGGGGGCGCGGGCCGCGACGTGCTGTCCGGCGGCGCCGGGCGCGACGCCTTCCGCTTCGAGCGGGGCTTCGGCAAGGACCGGATCACGGATTTCGATCCTCGGCGCGACGGCCTCGATTTCTCGGGCCATCGGGGGGTCGACGGGTTCGGCGATCTGAAGGTGCGCAAGGCCGGCGACGACGTGAAGGTGACCGACGGGCAGGGCGGCCAGGTGCTGATCGAGGACGCCAAGGTCCGCCAGATCGACCGGGATCTGTTCGAGTTCTGAGGCGAACCCGAGACGTTTGACGAGCCTGCGCCGTTCGCGAAGCCGGGCGCCGTTCGCGAATGAGCGCCGACGCGCGGGTTGCGGCGCGGCCGTCGTCATGAAATCGAGATGAATGCGAGGCGTCCGCGTCGCGCGTGAGCCGGTCGGGGTCGGCTCGTCCCAGGGGAGGGTTCGCCGATGGCTTTGTTCACCGTCACCACCAACGCCGATGGCGAGGCGGGGTCCGAGACGACCCTGCGCGAGGCCATCGCGGCCGCCAACGCCTCCCCCGGGCTCGACGTCATCGAGTTCGAGCCGGACCGGTTCAACCGGGGCGAGGGGTCCAACACGATCCGCCTCGACCGCGCCTTCGGCACGTTGGAGATCACCGACAGCGTGATCATCGACGGAACCTCGGTCGGCGGGATCACGATCACGGCGGACAGCGCCGACAACGACGTTCTGACCGAGGACGGCTGGACCGACATCCAGGCGACGCCGCAGGCGGATCTGTTCGACAATTTCCGCGTGATGATCGTCAGCGGCGACAGCGAGGAGACGACGCTGCGCAACCTGACCATCACGGGCGGCTATGTCTGGCAGGACGCGCCGGGGGACGGGCCGGACTATCCGTTCTACGATTTCGACCAGCGCTACAGCGGCGGCGGCATCTGGAACGACGCCGGCAACCTGAACATCGAGAGCAGCTCGGTCTCCGGCAACGGCGTCTATGTCGGCGAGACCGGGCAGTTCGGTTCAGGCGGCGGCGGCATCGTGGCCCTGCACCCGTTCAACCCCTTCGATCCGAACGCCGAGCTGAACATCCTGCGCATCCTCAACTCCTCGATCGAGGACAACCATGTCGAGGGGGTGACGCGCATCAGGGCCGGGTCGGGCCCATTCGCGGGCGAAGAGTACGTGTTCGCTGGGGGCGGCGGCGGCGTGCAGGCGCGATTCGCTCAGATCAACAGCAGCACCATCGCCAACAACTCGACCAACGGCGACTACGCCCATGGCGGAGGTCTTTCGCTGAACTACGACGCCTCCATCGTCAACTCGACGATCTACGGCAACGTCACCAAAGGCGACCATGCCAACGGCGGCGGGGTCAGCGCGGCGAGCCGGCTGGAGATCATCAACACCACCATCACCGGCAACCGGACCGAAGGGGAGAACGCCGAGGGCGGCGGCTTCGCGGCCTATGGCGACAGCACCGACGACGGCGTCGGCAACGATCTGAAGCGCATCGTCAACTCGATCATCATCGGCAACGTGGCGGAGCGGGATCGCCAAGGCTCCGACGACTTGGCGCTGTCGCCCCACACCGATTTCTTCGGCAGCCCGATCGCGGACGAGAACGTCTTCGAAGGCGCCAACATCTTCGGGCAGACCTACAACGCGCAGCCCGGTCTGACGGAGATCCTGGGGCCGATCTTCGAGCGCTCGCCGACCGCGGTGTTCGAGAACGGGGGAGAGCTGAAGGACAACGGCGGCGACGTGAAATCCGTCAAGCTGCGCGCGAGCCCGCTGAACCCGGCCATCGACGGCTCCATCGGCTCGGCGGTGCCGGAGGACACGACCGGCAGGCCGGCGCAGGATTGGCCGGGGCAGGGCTTCGACAACGATCTGCCGGGCATCCGCGACCTGGGCGCCTATGAGCTGCCGCTGCTGACCGGCGGGCTGCCGACCGTGGTGGAGGGGACGGAAGGGAACGACCGGCTCCAGGGCTCCGACGCGACCGAGCTGTTCCGGGTCGGCGCGGGCGTCGACCGGGTGCAGGGCCGGCTCGGCCAGCTCGACGGCGACGCGATCGAGGGCTTCGGCTATGACGACGCCCTGCGGGTGAAGCGCGCGCGCTTCGGGCCGGAGGACGTGACGGCGCGCCGGGGCTCGATCATTCTGGAGATCGACGCCGACGGCGACGGGGGGCCCGACGCGACGGTGACGCTGGAGGGGGACTACGGCCGCTCCGCGGTGCTGGTGGACCGGGCCGGGCGCGACACGGACGTGACCCTCGCCAAGCTCTGGCGCGGGACCAACAAGCGCGACGCGCATAACGGCGAGAACGGGGGGCGCGACCTGATGCAGGGGCGCGGCGGGAACGACCGGCTGAAGGGGCGCGACGGCGACGACCTGATCGACGGGGGCGGCGGCAAGGACCGGCTGTGGGGCGGCGGCGGCGACGACCAGATCGAGGGCGGCGGCGGGGCCGACCAGATGTGGGGCGGCGCGGGGCGCGACGTCTTCGGCTTCGGGCGCAACTTCGGGTCGGATCGGATCAAGGATTTCGACGCGCGGCAGGACGCGCTCGACTTCTCCGAGCATTCGCGGGTGGACGGCTTCAAGGATCTGAAGATCCGAAAGGCCGGGTCGGACGTGAAGGTGCTGGACGGCGCCGGCGGCCAGATCCTGATCGAGGATGCGAAGGTCCGGCAGATCGACCGGGACGTCTTCGACTTCTGAGCGCGTCGCCGGGGCCTGGCGGCGCGAGCGAGATTGGCGAGGATGACCTCTCGGCGCGGCTCGTCCCGGATGTCGAGGATGAGCGTGGTTTCGAGCCGTTGCGTCGGATCTCGGGCGTCGTGCCAGGCGAAGTCGAAGACCTCGTCGAGCGTCCCGCCGTCGTGCCAGGTGGTCATCACGAAGGCGTCCTCGGGGATGGGGCCGTAGTCGAAGGCTTCCAAGTTGGCCCAGTCGACCGCGTCGTCCCAAGCGCCGCAGCCGCGCCCCCAGGCCATCATGTAGAGGCAGCCGGTCTCGACCAGCCATCGGCTGATCTCGTCCCGCCAGGCGGGCGAGACGTCGGCCTGCACCAGGACCACGGCGGCGTAGGGCCGAGGCGGGGGCTCAGGCGGGTCGGCTCCGGGCGGAAGGTGGACGTAGAGCGCCTGCATCAGCGCATCCTTGGCCAAGGGGCGCGAGGGGCCTCGTCCGGCGCCGGGGCCTTGCGCGCCGGGGTTGGCGGGCGGGAGGCGTGCAAGGCCCCGGCGCGCCGCGCGCCTCTCATACCGACGCTCCGGCGGCGCGCATCGCGGCGAGCTCGGTGCCTAGGTCAGCCGAGCCTGGGGCGGCGCCTTCGCGGGCCATGCGGGCGCCCAGCGCCGCCAGATGGGCGTTGATCGGCGCCGGCACGCCGGCGAGGCGGGCGTGGAGGGCGATCTCTCCATTCAAGAAGTCCGTTTCGATGTCGCCGACGCCGCGAGCGAGGCTTTGGGCGGTGGAGCTTCCGGCGCGGCGGGCGCCGGCGATCTCCCCCTGCTTCATCAGGGCGTCGCGGCGCGGATCTGCGGCGCCGACCTCGCGCCAGGGGCGGCCGGCGGCGCGCAGAACCGTCTCCGCCTCCGCCCGGGCGGCGGCGCGCAGAGCGGCGGGGTCTCCGTCGTCGCGGTCTCGCTCGCCGAAGGCGGCGCCGATGACGTTGCCGAGGTTCAGCAGCAGCTTGCCCGTCTTGGCCGCCATCACGTCTTCGACGGCGAAGCCGCCGATGTTGCCGACCTCCATCAGCTCGGCGAAGCGAAGATCGTCCTCGTCGCAGCCGCCCTGAGGCAGGCCGCTTTCGAAGACGCCATGGCGGGGGTGGGAGTAGGCGCAGGCCTCGTCGATGTCGAGGTAGCTGGCGGGCATCATCACGAGAACACCGTGGACGTTGGGGAAGCGGCGCAGGGTCAGGCGCTCGCTCTCGATGCCGTTGAGGGCGCAGAAGATGGAGCCGGAGGTCCAGCCGGCGGCGCGCAGGCGGTCGAGCGCGGGCTCCACATGCTGGGTCTTCAGCGCGAGCAGAAGCGCGTCGCCGGAGCGGAACTCGATCTGCGCGGGGTCTTCGACCAAAGGGAAACGCACCCGGTCCTCCAGCAAGGGGGTGCGGAAGCGCAGGCCCCGCTCGCGCAGGGCGGCGAGGCGATCGCCGCGGGCGATGCCCACGACCTCGCGCCCGGCGCGGGTCAGGCCGGCGGCCACGGCGCCGCCGATGGCGCCCAAGCCGTAGATGATCAGCCGCATGGCCGGGGTTCCCCTCTGCTGCCGCGCCCAGGCTGATATGGCGCGATCGGCGCGGGCGTCCCGCGGCCGTCGTGCTACCCTCGCCCGCGGCGAACGCGCGAAGAGGCACGGCGTGAACGAGGCATCGGCTCAGACGCAGGCGAAGACGCCCTTCCGAACCCGTGCGCTGCAGGCGTTCGTGAGCGGACCGGCGGCGCTGGGCGTTCTGGACCAGGTCGACGCCTTCAAGCCCTATGCCGGCTTCGTCGAGCGGCTGGTGCTGGGCTACCGGCGCGCCTCGGAGGCGATCTGGGCGCAGGTGGAGGTCTGGCTGAACCTGTCCCTCCCGTTCGACAAGGACCTGGCGAGCGTCGCGCTTCTGCTGGCGCTGCCCTTGGCCCGGCGGGGGATGCTGGCGGCCCTGGGCCGGAGGTCGAAGGGCCTCGGCGGCGGTCTGATCGCGGCGAATCTGGTCTGCGTGGCGGCGGTGCTGGCGGCTTTCGCGCAGCTGCGGCTGCTGGCGACGGCGCTCGGCTGGGCGCTGCTGGCGGCGGGGATCGGGGTCGGGGCGCTCTACCTGACGTCGACCCGCTTCGACCGGCTGATGCACTGGGCGTTCCCCAGCCTGGCGCGCGACAAGATGGGCGTGCAGGGCGCGGCCATCGGCCTGGTGATCCTGGCGGCGCCGATGCTGATGCTGCCCTTGGCCCTGGCGTTCGGCGGTGGCGATCTCGACTGGAACGCGCCTTTGCGTCTGCTGATCGGCGCGCTGCTGCTGGCCTATGCGGCGGTGCGCGACCCGGCGCCGAGCCTGGTGGTGATCTGGGCCGCCGGCCTTTTCGCCTTCGACGCGGCGCAGAAGGCGGCGCCCGCCATCGACGCCTGGCTGACCGGCGCCGGGGTCTAGCGTCCCAGCGCGCTCAACCCGATCAGCAGAGCCTTCTTCATCACCGTGGGCAGCTGGCCGGCCTGCTCGCGCGCGCGAGGGACGTAGGCGCCGCGGGCAGGCCGGCTCTCCTCCGCCGTCGAGGCGACGAGTATCGCCAGCTCCAGTTGGAAATGGGTGAAGACGTGGCGCGCCATGGCCGGCGCCTGGCGCCAGCGAGCGGCAAGGGGGGCGGCGGCGGCGATCTCCTCGTCGGTGGGGTCGGCCTCGGCGCCGCGACGGTCCCAGGCGGTGCCCGGCAGACCGGCCATGCCGCCCAGCAGTCCCTTTTCCGGCCGCGTCTCCAGCAGCAGGCGGCCCGAGGGGGTGACGGCCACGAAGACAGCGCCGCGGCGAAGGGGCTTCTTCGGCTTCGGGGTCTTGGCGGGCAGGCGCTCGGCGATGCCCTGAAGACGGCCCTCGCAGCCCGCCATCCAGGGGCAGATCCCGCAGGCGGGGGAGCGAGGGGTGCAGACGGTGGCGCCCAGATCCATCACCGCCTGGGCGTAGTCGCCGGGGCGATGCTCGGGGGTGAGGGCGCCGGCGAGACGTGTGAGCTCGGGCTTGGAGCCGGGCAGCGGCGCCTCCACCGCGTGCAGGCGGGCCATCACCCGCTCCACATTGCCGTCGACCACCACCGCGCGGCGGCCGAAGGCGATGGAGGCGATGGCGGCGGCGGTGTAGGGGCCGATGCCGGGGAGAGCGCGCAGGCCGTCCTCGTCGTCGGGGAAGCGGCCGCCGAGGTCGTTGGCGACCACGCGGGCGCACTTCAAAAGGTTGCGGGCGCGGGCGTAGTAGCCGAGGCCCGCCCAGGCGGCCATCAGGTCGGCGTCCTCGCAGGCGGCGAGGGCCTCGACCGTGGGCCAGGTCTGGGTGAAGCGCAGGAAGTAAGGCGCGGCGTGAGGGACGGTGGTCTGCTGGAGCATGATCTCCGACAGCCACACGCGATAGGGATCGGCGCGCCGGCCGGCGCCGGGCGGCACGCGCCAGGGCAGGTCGCGGGCGTGACGGTCGTACCAGTCCAGCAGCTCGGCGGCGCAGGCCTGGGTCATGCCGGGCGCGGGCCCCTTCCCCTGCGCGTCAGGGCGAGGCAACGTCCGATGAAACCTGGGAATCGCATCATGACGGGCACAGGACGGAATCGCGGCGCGGCTGGCAAGAGGGGCCCCAAGCGCCAGTCCGGCGGCATGGCCGGCGCCCATCGGGCCAAGCTGGCGCCCAAGGCGACCGCGGCGGAGGCGAAGGCCCTTCCGCGCGCTGCGCCGTCGGGAAAAAAGCCGTTCAAGCCGGCGGGGTTCCGCCATGCGGGAACGGCGGCGGCGCCTTGGCTGAAGGAGGTCTCGGCCCGCCGCGGCTTCGCCGAGCCGCGCATCCTGACCGACTGGGACGACATCCTGGGCCCGGCTCTGGCGCCGGTCTGCCGGCCGGTGAAGATCACCTATGCGGGCAGGGGTTTCGGCGCGACGCTGATCGTCCTGGCCTCCGGCGCGCGGGCGCCTGAGGTGCAGATGCTGCTGCCCCGCATCATCGAGCGGGTGAACGGCCACTACGGGTACCGCGCCGTGTCCCGCATCCGAGTGACGCAGACCGATCGGCGGCTCGACTCGCGCGAACGTGACCCGGGCGCGAGCGCTTCGCCCGAGAACCGGCTTGATCGGCGCGATATGACAGGACCCACTAATCCGCACGCAGACGCAGCGGCGGAGGCCGTGCAGGACCCCGGTCTCTCGGCGGCTCTGGAACGTCTGGGCCGAAGCCGCGCCGCCCATGCGGCGCGACGGAGCCGATCCGCCCCCGATGCGGGGCCCACGAAAGGACGCAAGGCATGATCGACCTCACCCGCCGCGCCGCCCTCGCCGGGCTCGCCGCCGTTCCCGCCGCCGCCGCGCTGGGCGCCTCCCCCGCCTGGGCGCAGGAGGCCGGCCCCGCGCGCGGCGTCTTCACCCTGGGCGATCCGAACGCGCCGGTTCACGTGATCGAGTACGCCTCGCTCACCTGCCCGCACTGCGCGCGCTTCCATGCGGAAGTCTATCCGCGCCTGAAGTCGGACTACATCGACAGCGGCAAAGCGCGGCTGGAGATGCGCGAGGTCTATTTCGACCCCCAAGGCCTCTGGGCCGCGCTGCTGGCCCGCTGCGGCGGCGAGGCGCGCTACTTCCCCTTCATCTCCGTCCTGCTGGAGCGGCAGCGCGCCTGGGCGCGGAACGAGCCCCAGGACGTGGCGCAGGAGCTGGCGCGCATCGGCCGCCAGGGCGGCTTGACCGACGATGAGATCAACGCCTGCCTGACCGACCAGACCGCCCAGCGCGACCTGGTGGAGATGTATCAGGGCTATCGCGACGATCCGCTGCTGACCGGCACCCCGACGTTGGTGGTTGAGGGGCGCAAGGTCGAAAACCCGACCTTCGACCGGCTTTCCTCCGCCATCGACGCGGCCCTGGGCGGCTGATCCAGCTTTAGCGGAGGCGCCTATATCGGGCGCCTCCGCTCCTACCAGGCGCCATATTTGGCACCGCCGCTTGACGCGAGCCCCTATCCCTCGGATGCTGAACCTTCCGAGTCGGAAGGCTGCGCCATGCACTTCATCCGAATGCGCCTGCAGGGCTTCAAGAGCTTCGTCGATCCGACGGAGCTGGTGATCGCCCCTGGTCTGACCGGCGTGGTCGGGCCCAACGGCTGCGGGAAATCCAACCTGCTGGAGGCGATGCGCTGGGTGATGGGCGAGACCTCGCCGAAGTCCATGCGCGGCGACGGGATGGAGGATGTGATCTTCGCCGGCGCCTCCACCCGACCGGCGCGGGCCTGGGCGGAGGTGGCGCTGAGCCTCGACAACTCGGATTTTTCGGCGCCCGTCGAGTTCAACAAGTCCGAGAAATTCGACATCACGCGGCGGATCACGCGGGATGCAGGCTCGGCCTACAAGGTGGACGGCAAGGACGCGCGGGCGCGGGACGTGCGGATGCTGTTCGCCGACGCCTCCACCGGCGCGCACTCGCCGGCTCTGGTGCGGCAGGGGCGGATCTCGGAGCTGATCAACGCCAAGCCGAAGGCGCGTCGCGCGATCCTGGAGGATGCCGCGGGGATCGGCGGGCTTTATCAGCGCCGGCACGAGGCGGAGCTGAAGCTGCGCGCGGCGGAGGACAATCTCGCCCGCGTCGCCGACGTGCTGGAGGCGTTGGAGCAGCAGCTGGCCTCTCTGGCCCGCCAGGCGCGCCAGGCGGCGAAGTATCGCGAATGCGCCGACGCGCTGCGGCGGGCCGAGGGGCTTTTGCTCTGGCTGCGTTGGCGCGAGGCGGAGGCGGAGCGGTTGGCGGCGGAGGCTCGGCTGACCGAGGGCGTGCAGCGCGCCGCGCGGGCGGAGGCGGAGGCCTCGGCCGCCGCGCGGACGCAGGTCGACGCCGAAGACGCCCTGCCGCCTTTGCGCGAGGCCGACGCCGTCGCCGCCGCCATCCTGCAGCGCCACTTGGTGGAGCGCGACCAGATCGACGAGCGGACCCGCCAGGCGAGGTCGGATCTGGAGCGGCTGGAGGCTCGCGCCCGCCAGCTTTCGGCGGATCTGGAGCGCGAGCAGGCCCTGGCCGGCGACGCCGACGGCTCCGTCGCCGCTCTGCGGGGCGAGGCGGAGGAGCTTGCCCGGGCTCAGGACGGGCATGAGGACGCCCTCGCCGCCGCTCAGGCCGCCGCGGACCAAGCGGCCCGCAAGGTGGAGGCGGAGGAGGAGACGCTCGACCGGCTCACCGGCGACGCGGCGCGGCTGTCGGCCCGCCACCAGGCGGCCGAGCGGCGCGTCCAGGAGGCGGACGGAGAGGTCCGCCGCGCTGAAGCGGACCAGCGCAAAGCCGAGGACGAGGCGGCGCAGCTGGCCGCGGCGATCGCCGACGGGGACGCCGTTCTGGCCGCCGCGTCCCACGCCATGACCCAGGCGCAGGAGACGGCGAGCCTCGCCGAAACCGCCCTGGCGCGGGCCGAAGCGGAGCGGGCTGAAGCCCAAACCCGCGAATCCGACGCCCGCGCCGCCGCAGCCGCCGCCGCCGGGGAGGCCTCCGCGCTGCGGGCTGAGGCGGAGGCGCTGCGCAAGCTGCTGGCGCGCGACGCAGGGGCCGAGGGCGCTTTGCTGGACCGCCTGAGCGTCGCGCTGGGCTACGAGGCGGCGCTCGGCGCCGCGCTCGGCGAAGACCTGCGCGCGCCGGAGGCCGAAAGCGGCGCCGGCTGGCGCGCCCTCTGCGATTTCGAAGGCTCCGCAGTCGCCCTTCCGGCGTCGGTGGAGCCCCTGTCCAAGCGGGTCGAGGCGCCTCCCCTCCTCGCCCGCCGTCTCGCCCGCATCGGCGTCGTGCCCGACGTCGCGACGGGCGAGGCCCTCCAGCCGTCCCTCGCCCCCGGGATGCGTTTGGTCACCCTCGCAGGCGACCTGTGGCGATGGGACGGCTGGTGCGTTCCCGCCGGCGAAGGGTCTTCGTCGGCCGCGATCCGGCTTAAGCAGCGCAACCGATTGGCAGCGCTCGAAGATCAGCTGGAACTGTCGGAGGCGCGCGCCGCCGAGGCCGCTGACGCCCAGACCGAGGCCAAGGCGCGCCTCGCCGCCGCCCAGACCGCCGACGCCGCGGCGAGGGAGGCGCGTCGGCGCGCCGACGCCGCGCGGGCCGAGGCCGAAAAGACCCATGGCCGCGCCCAGGGCGAGCTGGAGCTGCGCCGCGCCCGCCACGCCGCGGCGTCGGCGGTCTGGGCGGCGGCGAG
>JBCCPD010000029.1:0-16975 GCA_039025075.1 Pseudomonadota bacterium
ACCGGATCCCTGACGAGGTGCGGGAGGCGATCGTCGAGCTGGCGCCGGACGAGACGTATCTCTCGTCCCGAGAGTTGCCCGTGCCGTTCACGGACGCGAAAAGGCGCTTCATCGCAGAGGCTTCCGTCCACCGCATCCTCAAGGCTCAGGACTTGATCGCCAGTCCCGCCTGCGCCGTGATCAACGGCAGACCCTTGTCCGTCATCGGTCCGAGGATGATGGTCGAGCGACGCGTTCCACGACAAGACCGTCCGCCCGAACCAGCTTGGGCAAACCGACTCTACCTACCTCGAGGTCGTCGGCTGGGGCTGGCGCTATCTCAGCGCGATCCTCGAGGACTTCAGCCGCGTCCGGCATGGGCCTCGGACCGATGGCGGCTCCCTGCCGAACCGTAGCCTGGAAGCTCTGCGCGACCACGCGGGCCGAGGACGTGACCGACACGCTCTACCTCGCCCCGGCCCCCTCGGGCTGCGACCGCCCGAGGGGGCTGGACCGCCCGCGTCTGCTTGGCCACGACGGCTCGGCCTGCATCGCCGGCGATTTCGCCGACTAGCTGCACGACAAAGACATGGACCACGTCCGCGGCGCGCCCAACCCTTGCCAGCTCCCAGGCAGGATCCCTCTCGGCTTTCGCAAGCAAACGCCTGTCGGGCCGAGGAACGCTGACATCAGGGGCCCGACACCGGGTCCTGCTGGCGAACCACTACCTGCCCGGCGCTTTGGAGGCCGCCGGCGACAAGTTGGTCAAGCTCTACAACCACCGCCGCGTTCACGAAAGTCTCGGCAATGTCACTCCTGCCGATGCCTGCTTCGGACGAGCAGAGGCCATCCTCGCCGAGCGAGGCAGGATGAAGGACGAGACCCTCCGCCAGCGCCGTTTGCTCCACCGCAGCCGCGCCGCGCAAACTCAAACCAACGAGCCGAACCCTCCAGAGCGATCCCGCGCGCGAGGTCTCAAATCATCTGACAACGGACAGTCGCACAGGTGTTCTGATCAATGGGCTTGGGCGCAAACTGGCGTCGGATCGAGGGCGGTCGAGGCTGCAAACCAGCCAACTCGCCGCGGGACGAACCAACTACGCGGCGAACTGGGGGCTGAACGCGGTCATGCAGGAAAAAACGCAAGCGTCGCAACGCGTCAGGGCGAGGATGGGTTTTTGCGATCTCAACTCGGCGGAAGCCTTGGTCAAGGCGGCTTCCGCCTTCGATCTCTCACCGCCGTCGGGCCAACGCACGAGGTAGGCCAGAGTGACGTGGAACGCGTACGCCTCATGGCCTGGCCGCTGCCGAAGACCAAGCGCATCGGCCCAGCCATCGCGCAGGTGGCGCATGCGGGCGTTCTCGGCCGCGTCGACGGGCGCCAGGCGCACGGAGATGCACGCGGCCGTCGCGGCGTTCGCTGCGAGGCCTTCGACCCGCATTAGAAACGGCGGACTTGCAGACCGACCCGAGTGGCGCAGCCTTTCGAAAGCGAACGCGTCCGCCTCCGCGTTCGACGCGTCCGCCGCCAGCCCCGAAGGCCAGAAGCCGGGCTCGCGTCGGTTGTGAAGGAGCAGGTCGAACACCGTCATGTGGTAGGAAGACCGCGGCAGCCACGCCCAATGATCCGCTGCGTCGGCGTTGACCAACGCATCCCGCACGGCCGCGAAGGGCGCGTGATCCCCGGGATCCAGATGCGCAACCACGGTGCATCCGGAACAGGGGACGGGCCGCCGCTGTGCGTCGAAGCGCACGCCGAGGAAGCGGGGCGGTCCGCCGGCCATCGCCGCCTGGGCGCCGGCCAGATCGATCGCGGCGATGGGAGCCGGAGCGGCGTAGCTCACATCCGCTTGCCCGTGCCGGCATCGAAGAAATGCAGATCCTCCGGCGCGATGCGCAGGCCCGCGGAGGCGCCGGGGCGTGGGTAGGAGGCGTCCTGGAGGATCGCGACCTCGGCGTCGCCCATATGGCCATGCACGAGGCGGGCGGCGCCGAGCTCCTCCACCGCCTCCACGGAGAAGGGCGTTCCCTCGCCTGGGCCGACCAGGTCCGGCGCCTCCGCCCGCAGGCCCATCATCACCGGCCCGTCCGGCAGCCCCGGGGCGCGGCAGCTCAGCTCGCCATGGGTCGCCATCCCGTCGCGGACCTCGGCCGGCATCAGGTTCATCGCCGGCGCGCCCATGAAGCTCGCCACGAAAGTGGAGGCGGGGCGGGCGTAGACGTCGGCGGGGGCGCCGATCTGCTCCACCTCGCCCTTGTTCAGGACCACGATCCGGTCGGCGAGCGTCATCGCCTCCACCTGATCGTGCGTCACGTAGATCGAGGCGACGCCGAGCCGGCGCTGCAGCTTCTTGATCTCCAGCCGCATCTGGGTGCGCAGCTTGGCGTCGAGGTTCGACAGCGGCTCGTCGAAAAGGAAGATCGCCGGATCGCGCACGATGGCCCGACCCATCGCCACCCGCTGCCGCTGCCCGCCCGACAGCTGGGAGGGGCGGCGGTCGAGAAACTCGCCGATCTGAAGGAGCGCTGCGGCCTCTTCGACCTTGCGCGCGATTTCCTCCTTGGGCGTGCCGCGGTTCTTGAGGCCGTAGGCGAGGTTCTGGCGCACGGACATGTGCGGGTAGAGGGCGTAGTTCTGGAACACCATGGCGATGTTGCGGTCCGCCGGCTCCGCCTCGTTCACGCGGCGCCCATCGATGCGGATCTCGCCCTCGGTCACGCTCTCCAGCCCCGCGACCATGCGCAGGAGGGTGGACTTGCCGCAGCCGGACGGGCCGACGAAGACCACCAGCTCCCCCTGGCCGACGGTGATGTCGACGCCCTTCACGGCGAGCGCGCCGTTGGGATAGCGCTTGACCGCGCCGTCGATCGTCAGAGTCGGATCGCCCGCGGGCGCGCGGGAGGGGGCCGTGGCGGCGGTCGGGGCGGCGAACGGCGCGTCGAGGACGGTCATTTCTCGGTCTCCACGAGGCCCTTGATGAACATGCGTTGGAAGAGGATCACCACGATCGCCGGCGGCAGCATGGCGATGACCGCCATGCCCAGCGCCTCGTTGTAGTCGGGCACCTGGGAGCCGTAGAGCACGGCCATCACCTGGCGGATGCCGCGCACGACGGTGAAGTAGCCTTCCTCCGTCGTCATCAGCGTGGGCCACAGGTACTGGTTCCAGCCGACCACGAACATGATGATGAAGATCGCCGCCATCATGGTGCGGCTGAGCGGCACCAGGATGTCCCAGAAGAAGCGCAGCGGCCCGGCCCCGTCGATCCTAGCCGCCTCCAGCAGCTCGTCCGGCACGGATTTGAAGAACTGGCGGAAAAAGAACGTGCCGGTGGCGGAGGCGATCAGGGGCAGGATCAGGCCTGTGTAGGAGTTCAGCAGCCCGAGGCTCTGCACCACTTCGTAGGAGGGTAGGATCCGGACCTCCAGCGGCAGCAGCAGCGTGATGAAGATCGTCCAGAAGCACAGCGAGGCGAGCGGGAAGCGGAAGTAGACGATCGCATAGGCGGCGAGCATGGAGACGATGATCTTGCCCACCGCGAAACCCAGCCCCAGGACGAAGGAATTGCCGAGCATCAGCATCCCCGTCACCTCGCCCGAAAAGCCCGAGCCTTCGAACAGCACCGCCTCGTAGGTGGAGGCGAAGTTGCCGCCGTAGCCCATCTGCAGGCCGTGGTTGTGGATCACCACCGGGTCGTAGGTGGAGGACAGGAAGGCCGTCGCCACCGGCGTCATCATCAGCAGCACGCCGAAGATCAGCACCGCGTGGTGATAGGCCTCCGCCTTCCAGGCGTTCGAGCGGGGCGGCCGGACGTCGGCGCGGACGCGCGTCCCCGCGGACCCGGCGGCGGCGGACGGTTCGGCGGCGAGGGTCATCGCGGGGCTCCTCAGGCGTAGTGCACGCGCCGCTCGATGAAGCGGAACTGCACGATGGTGAGCAGGAGGACGGCGATCATCAGGATCACCGACTGGGCGGAGGAGCCGCCGAGGTCCTGACCCCGGAAGCCGTCGAGGAAGACCTTGTAGACCAGCGTCACCGGCAGGCCGCCGGGCTCGCCCTTCAGCATCACGTCGATGACGCCGAAGGTCTCGAAGAACGCGTAGGTGATGTTGATCACCAGCAGGAAGAAGGACGTCGGCGCCAGCAGCGGGAAGACGATGGTCCAGAAGCGGCGCGTGGGGCTGCGGCAGTCGATGGCCGAGGCTTCGCGCAGGCTCTTGGGGATCGACTGCAGGCCGGAGAGGAAGAAGATGAAGTTGACCGGCACCTGCTTCCAGGTGGAGACGACGGTCATGGCGATGGCGCTGTCCCACCAGTCGACGCCCACGCGCATCTCCCACCCGAAGAGGGCGGCGAAGTCCACCAGCGGGCCGATATGCTGGTCGAACAGCATCACGCCTATCAGTCCCGCCACCGGCGGCGCGATGGCGTAGACCCACATCAGCAGCGTCTTGTACGGCCCCTGGCCGCGCAGCACCGCGTCGGCGGAGACCGCGAACAGCAGCGCGAGTCCCAGCGAGAAGAACGCGATCGCCGCGGTGAAGCCGGCGGTGAACCAAGCGGATCGGGCGTAATCCGAGGACGACACGGCGGAGACGTAGTTCTCCATCCCCACCCAGGTGGCGTTCCCGAAGAACGGATCCTCCAGGTAGAAGCTGGAGGTCATCGCCTCCCAGCTCGGCCACAGGAAGAACACGATCACGATCAGCATCTGCGGCGCTAGCAACAGGTAGGGCGTGGCTGAGCCGCGGAACTGGACTTTTTTCATGCGTTACTCGGGAGGGGCCGGACCGGAACGTGAGGCAGCGGGGGCGCTGAAAAGCGCCCCCGCCCGGCGATCGTATCAGCGCGGGCTCAGCCCTGGGTGCGGGAGAAACGCTCCAGCAGCTGGTTGCCCTCGCGATCGATGGTCTCGAACGCCTCTTCCACTGTCGTCTCGCCGTTGAAGATGCGGGAGTACTCGCGGTTCATCACGTCGCGGATCTGGACGTAGAAGCCCATGCGGTAGCCCTTGGTCCACTCGCCGCCCGGCAGCAGCAGCTGCTGGGTTCCGACCTCGGCCTGGGGAACCTCGTCGTAGTAGCCCTGGGACCTCGCCAGCTCGTAGGACGCGATGGTGATCGGCACGTAGCCGGTGTCCTTGTGCCACTGCACCTGCTCTTCGGGAGTGGAGAGGAACTCGAAGAATTTCGCCGTGGCCACGTTCTCCTCATCGGACTTGCCGGACATCGCGAAGAGCGCGGCCCCGCCGATGAAGGTGTTGGTGCCCGCGCCCTCGACCGCGTCCCAGTAGGGCAGGAAGGTGGCGGAGAACGGCGCTTCCATGGACTGGCGCAGACCGCCGAAGGAGGCGGAGGAGCCGATCCACATCGCCACTTCGCCCTGGGCGAAGGGCGTCTGGTTGTCCGACCAGCCGGTGCCGTACCAGCCGAAGAGGCCGGCGTCGTACCACTCCTTCACCGCGGTGAAGTGGGCCTTGATCGCGGCGTTCTCGGAGAGCATCAGCTCGGTGCCCTCGGCGCCTTCGTAGCCGTTCGCGTTGGTGGCGAACTGCTGGTTGTGCCGGGACATGAAGTTCTCGGTGAAGATCCAGGGCAGGTGCGACTGCGCCAGGGGCACGTAGCCGGCCTCTTTGATCGCCGGGGCGATCTCGGCGAACTCCTCCCAGGTCTCGGGCGGCTCGACGCCCGCGGCCTCGAGCGCCTCGATGTTGTAGTAGAGGATCGGGGTCGAGGAGTTGAACGGCATGCCGACCATCTTGCCGGCCGGATCGGCGTAGAAGTTGCGCACGCCCTCGATGTAGTCGTTCGGATCGAAGTCGACGCCGTTGTCCGACATCAGGTCGGCGGCGGGGATCACCGCGCCGGTCGCGCCGATGATCGTCGCGGCGCCGGCGTCGAAGACCTGCACGATGTTGGGCTGCTCGCCGGCGCGGAAGGCGGCGATGGTCGCGGTCAGCGTCTCCTCGTAGGAGCCCTTGTAGACCGGCGTGATCTGGTAGTCGGACTGCGAGGCGTTGAAGCGCTCGGCGATGTCGTTGACGGCCTCGCCCAGGGCGCCGCCCATGGCGTGCCACCAGGTGATTTCGGTCTGAGCCAAGGCCGGAACCGCGATAAGGCTCGCGGCGCCGGCGATAAGAGTGGTGCGCAGCATAGATCTACTCCGGAGGTGTGTGGCAGGCGCGCGTGTTTACCCATGGCATGATGACCGTTCCGCCTCGAAGCGATGACGCTTGCTTTACGTTTCGGTTACGGTTGCGTGTCGGTTCGGTGCGGCGCGATCCGACGACGCGTGGAGCGCCTCGGGTTTGCTTCGGAGGCACACGACGGCGGATCTGTTTCCGGCGGGCTTTGCCGCGGAGACGGAGCCGCTGGAACGGGATTGGTCGTGGAGAGACTGGCGCCAGCGGCTGGGGCGGGAGTTCTCGCAGATGCAGATCGAGCGCGACATCTCCGAGGCGGCCGCGCCCAGCTGGTGAAGCGGCGGTGCGCCCCCGTTCGCGGCGAAACCGAGCTTTCGCTTGCAGGGCTTGCGACGGTGCTGAGCAACGGCCAAGCACCGGAGGGTTCGAGCGGCTGACGTGGCGCGGCCTCGGCGCCGGCTCGCAAGCCACATTGAAGCGCAGTTCAATGACTGTGAGGGCATCGCGCTCCAGCAGGAGCTTGAGAGCGATTCTTGCTCCCAGGCACCAGTCCCACGACCCGCTGGGGTCATCGCCCACCGGCTAGGCCGACGCTTGAATGATGGACAGGGTCGATGGCACGGCGAACGGGCATGTGCGCCTCGACCGGGCGTCGTACGGCGCGATCCTGGCCAATCCTCGGGCGGTCTCAGCCGTTGCCTCCGCCGACGCTGATTCTACTTCGTGCGGTGATTGGGGTTAGGCCGCGATGCGCTCCATGTCGGCCGGTGAACGACAGTCTGTCCAGGAATGCGGCTTCCGGGAGTTGCGGAAGCCCTCGAGCCGGGCGACTAGGTCGCTGCGCGCTTCGTCTCGGGCGGCATGGACGCGGCGATGTACCGGCTGGATCTTGAAGGTGCCGAAGAAGCTCTTGGTCGGCGCGTCGTCTAGGCAGCTCCCTTGCGACTCGTGCGCCGCCGGGCAGGTGATCGCACGGCAATCGCCAAAAGAGGACTGCGTGATCCGCGCGGCGCGCCGTAGGCGCCGGCACGGTCGTCGTGCACGGCGCGGATGTCGAAGAGACGGGCGCGGTTCGCCGCCGCGCGCCCGCTCTCGGGTCGCCGCCGCCGCGCATGGCGGCCCCCTCTCTGCGGATCTGCGTGGAACAAGGATCCCGTTTCGGGGCTGAGCGGCGTCCAAAAGGGACCCCCCCTGAAGCTTGGGGTCCACAGTGCTTGCCAGGTTGCTTGGGAGCCGATGTCGGGATGCTGGTTATGGAGAAGATCGCCAAGATCCGCCGCGCATGTTTCATCCTGGGGAAGTAGATCAAGGCGATCTGCCAGGATTTGCCGGTATCCCGGAAGACGGTTCGCAAGGCGCTCCGCTCGAGCGAGACGGAGTTCACCTACCAGGGGCGGTCGCAGCCGCAGCCGCAGCCGAAGATCGGGCCGTGGCGCGAGGAGCTGGATCGCCTACTGGCCGCCAACGCCGCTCGCTCGAGCCGCGAGCGGCTGACGCTGGTGCGCATCTTCGAGGAGCTGCGCGGGCTCGGCCACGACGGCGGCTACGACGCTGTGCGCCGCTACGCGGCGGACTGGCGGCGCCGGGAGAGCTAGGCGAGGGCCGCCACCGGTTCGAGGCCGCGCCGAGCGAAGACCGCGGTGGACGCGATCGTCACCGGCACGGAGCGGGCCTGCAACCGGCGCTTCCAGCAGATGTGCGGGCACTACCTGGTTGAGTCGGTCGCCTGCACGCCCGCCTCCGGCTGGGAGAAGGGCTAGGTCGAGAATCAGGTGGGTACGGTCCGCCAAGGGTTCTTCGCCCCGCGGTTCCGGGTGAAGAGCTACGACGAGCTAGACGCGTGGCTCGAGGACCGCTGCCTCGCCTGGGCGAAGGCGCATCGACACCCGGAGCTTCCCGACACAACGATCTGGCAGGCGTTCGAGGCGGAGCGCCCGAGCCTTGTCCCGTATCCCGGCCCGGTCGACGGCTTCAACGCCGTGCCGGCCGTTCGCCGATGTCTCTCGGACCATTGGCGTTCCATTGGCTCACTGTCGAAGACCTGCCTTGTGCGCACCGACAGCAACAAGTACTCCGTCTCCGGCTCGGCGGTGGGGCCGCCGGTGGAGATCCGCGCTTATGCCGAGCGCATCGAGATCCGGCATGACGACCGCTTGGTCGGCGAGCATCGGCGCGCCTTCGGGCGAGGGAAAACGGTCTACGATCCGTGGCACTACGTGCCCGTGCTGGCCCGCAAGCCGGGGGCAATGAGGAACGGCGCGCCGTTCAAGGACTGGGACCTGCCGCCGGAGCTGGAGCGGATTCGGCGCAAGCTGCGCGCCGTGCCGGACGGCGACCGGCAGATGGTCCAGATCCTCGCCGCGGTGATCGACGACGGCCTGGATGAGGTGGAGGCGGCCTGCGCCGAGGCGCTCGCCGACGGCGTCCGCTCGGCGGACGTGGTTCTGAACGTCCTCGCCAGGCGTCGCGAGCCCGAGCCGCCGACGCCGACCATGACGCCGGAGGCGCCACGCCGAAGGCGTCCCTCCGGCACTGCGCGCCTCGCGCAAGAACCGGTCGCCGCCTGTCGGCGATTGCATGCAATCGCCTGCCGGCCAAAGGACTGCGCCCGCTACGACAACCTAAGGAGGGCCGCCCGATGCTGGACCGCACAGAGATCCTGACCACGATGGCAGACCTCAAGCTCGCCGCGCCGAAGGCGCGCCTCCCGCGCGACGGCATGAGGGCCGGCTACGACGAGATCGTCGCCGCCGCCGTGAAGCGCGAGCACGAGCCCCAGCGCGTGATCGGCGACCTGCTCTCGGCCGCTGAACGAGACGCACGCCCGTTCGATCAAGTGCCAAATGACGGTCGCCCGGATGCCCTTCGCCAAGAAGGTCGAGGAGTTCGACTTCGCCGACGCGCCGATCAACGAGACGCTGGTTCGCGACCTCGCCGGCGGGGCGTTCCTCGAGCAGCAGCGCAACCTCGTGCTGGTCGGCGGCACAGGCGCCGGCAAGACGCACCTGGCCGTCGGCATCGCGGGCGCCTGCATCCGCGCCGGCGCCCGCGGGCGCTTCTTCAACTTGGTCGACCTCGTCGGCAAGCTCGATGCCAAGGTTCACGACGGCCGCCAAAGCCGCACCTCCGACCTTCTGTGAAGGCTGGACTTCGTCGTGCGCGACGAGCTCGGCTATCTGCCCTTCGCCCAGATCGGCGGGCAGCTCGCTCGCGGCGGCGCTTGGACCGGTGGCGCGCTCGCCGCTCGCTCCACCTCATCAGCCGGCTCTACGAGCAAACCTCGATCATCGTCACCACGAACCTCGCCTTCCGCGAATGGCCCTCCGTCTTCGGCCCCTCTCGGCGTTCGCAAGCGAACGCCTGCTGGGCAGCGGACGCCAAGATGACCACCGCGCTCCTGGACCGCCTCACCCATCATTGCGAGATCGTCGAGACCGGCAACGAGAGCTGGCGTTTCAAGAACCGCGCGGGACCCCCGACGCACACGGCGCCGATGCAGCCCTGATCTCCCCTCCGCCTACGGCTCCAGTGGGATCAGGGCTGCGTCCGTACAGGTTTTGAAGGGGCACCTTACTACGCGTCGTTCAGGGGTCTCAATTGCGTGCGGTTTGACACGCCCGGCCAGGCGGGCTTGGCAGGCGAACCGGGCCATAGGCAAACGCCGGCAGATCGGCTCGAGCCCGTTCACCCCTCGATGATCGTCGATGACGGCGATCATTTCTTCGACCGGCGGCTGAGTTCCGTCCCGCCCCCCTCTTGGCGAACGCTTGCGTTCGCCAAGAGGGGGAGCGTATGCGCGATCGCCATCGTCCTAGGACCGATGTCGAACGACGGCTCGCCCTGGCGCAGCCCGCGGTTGTCCCGCTCCATCGCCTTCGTCAGCCCAGGCATCTCGGTGGTGAGGCCGGAGCGGCCGTCGCTGGCGATTTCGGCGCAACTGCACCCCTCGCTCAGCGTCCGCGCGACGGCAGCCGGCTTCCGGCGCCATCGCAAACATCTCCGCACGGCCGGAGCAGCGTTCGGCCGCGCTGTCCAGAACCCACCGGACAGCGCGCTCGCGCGCCTCGGGCGAGACCTTGTTCGTCGTCTTGTTCATGGCGCTCAGTCTTGCTCCGAAGCCAAAGCCTCCGTCAGACCCAGCGCGGTTCCGTCCGCTCCATCGGCAGATGCTCGCGGAGATGCATCTCGTTGGAGCGCGCGGGGCGAGAGACGACCGCGGCCTAGGCGCACGGTTCGTCAGCGAACCGGATGACCGTGTCGACGAGGACCGGCGCGGACGCGGAAGGAAGCCGTCTCGATCAGCGCGTTCGGGTCGTACCGGGCGGTTTGGCGGTTCGCGTTCTCCGCCCGTCGCGCGTCCCATCCTCCAGAGATGGCCAGCTGCCGCAGCGGCAGACGGCGGGATGGGCTAGCCGCCGCCGCACCACCGCGTCACGAAGCCCACGAACAGGGCTACCCGGGCCGAAAGATGACGTGTCGCGGGATACACGATCTGCAGCATTCGCGACGGAGGACTGAAGTCACGCAGAACGGGGCGCAGTCGGTTCGACTCGAGGTTCGAGCGCACCGCGTATTCCGGCAACATCGCGACTCCCAGGCCGGCGCATGCCGCCGACCGCAACACGTCGAGCGTGTTGGACGCCAGCACCGGGCGCACCGGCGCGCGGACGGGACCTTCGGGGCCGCTGAGAGACCAGGCTGGGCGGCGGCCGTCCGCTCTGTGATAGAGCGCGGCGTGCCGGGCCAGATCCTCCGGCCGCTCCAACGGCGCGGCGGAGTCCAGGTAGGCTGGAGCGGCGCATAGGATGTAGCGCAGTTCCAGAACGCGATGGTCGACGAGCATCGTCTCTTCGTCAGGTTCCGCGATCCTCAGCGCGAGATCGAAACCCTCGGCGACGGGGTCCACGAGACGCGCGTCGAAGACGACGTCCATCTCGACTTGCGGGCACTCGGCCATGAAGCCGGCGATCAAGGCCGGGAAATCCATGTCTCCAAGCGACTGCGGCGCTGAAATCCTCAGTTTTCCCGCGGGGTTCGTCGCCGCGGAGCCGACCAGGCGCTCGATTTCCTGCAGATCGTCCAGAACTCGCCTGGCCCTTTCGTAGAGCGCAAGACCGGTGCTGGTCGCCGAAACCGAGCGGGTCGTCCGGTTCAAAAGCTGCACGCTCAACCGCGTCTCCAAAGCGATAACGAGTCGGTTCACCGCGGAACGCGAGCGCCCCATGTCGCGCGCCGCGGCGGAGAAGCCGCCGGCGTCCACCACCGATACGAAGGCCTTGAGCTCGGAAAACCTGTCCATCATCGCTTGTCCGATATTCGGGACATTCTGTCAATTACTTTGGAAATTGTCCCGTGGATCGGACATCGTACATCTGCCGCCAACGTCGTTCCCAAGGAACAGGAGGCGCACATGCAAACCATCAGACCCTCCCAGGCGCGCGGACGCGCCGATTTCGGCTGGCTCGCGTCCCGGCACAGCTTTTCGTTCGGCCAATACTTCGACGCCGAGCACATGGGCTTCGGCCCTCTGCGGGTGATCAACGAGGACAGGGTCGGACCCGGCGCCGGCTTCGGCGCTCACGGCCATGCGGACATGGAGATCCTCTCGATCGTGCTGGACGGCGCGCTCGAACATAAGGACTCGATGGGCGAGAACGCAGTCATCCGCCCCGGAGACGTGCAGCGCATGACCGCCGGCACGGGGGTGCAGCACTCGGAGTACAACGCCTCCGAAACCGATCCGGTGCACTTCCTTCAGGTCTGGATCATTCCCGAGGCGCAGGGGCTCGCGCCCGGCTACGAGCAGGTCTCGATCCCGACCGAAACCCGGCGCGGGCGGCTGACCCTGCTTGGCTCCCGCGACGCGCGGGGCGGCTCGGTCAGGATCCATCGAGACGTCGACCTGTACGGCTCGGTGTTGAGCGAGGGCGACGCGCTGACGCATGCGGTCGCGCCGGGGCGCGGCGCTTGGGTCCAAGTGATCCGCGGCGAAATGCGTGTGAACGATGACGCGATCGGCGCGGGCGACGGCCTCGCCGCGGTCGATGAACCCGAGCTGCGGATCGAAGCCGACGCGGAGACCGAGTTCCTGCTCTTCGACATGGCGCTTTGACGCCCAACCGACGGCGCGATCGCCGCGCCGTCGGTCCCACCCCGCCTTTGCAAAAGGTCAACTACCGCCATGCCGCAGGCCGCCGCCCCTCTCGACACGATCCTCGCCGAACGCGCCCTAGGCCGTGCTGCGACGGAGCTTGCCGGGCGTCACGCCGAGCTTGCTGCGGAACACGTCGGTCATATGGCTTTGCGAGGCGAAGCCGCAGCGGATGGCGATGTCCGCCAAGGGCGCGCAGGTCGTCTCAATCAAGTGACGCGCACAGGCGAGGCGTCGGTTGAGGACGTAGCGGTAGGGCGTGAGGCCAGTGGCCTCGCGCATGGCCGCCGTGAAGGTCGAGATCGACATGCCCGCGAGCTTGGCGAGGCTCCCCAGGCTGACCTGGCCATTGGGTGCTTCGGCGACGACTTCGTCGATGCGGGCGAGCATGCCGGCGTCAAGAGTCGACGGCTTGACCTCCCGCGCGTCGATCCCGCCATCGGCCAAGCGCCAGATCTCATGCAGCAGCGCGAAGCTGACGGCGTCGGCATACAGCCGGTCCCCCCCCGTGCGAGCGCAAGCGGCCAGCTGCGTGGCCAGCCCCTCCACCAGCGGCGAGCGGAAGGGCCGCGCCTCCAAGCGGCCGATGACCTCGGCCACGTCGGCGTTGAAGGCCGTGGTCACGCTGCGCACCAGCTCGTTCTCCACCGCCAGAACGGTGAGGCGCACCGGATCGAAGAACTCCGTGGCGCATTCCATGTTGGACGGGCGCACGACGATGTCGCCCGGCGCGAATCGCCGCTTGGGCCGCGGCTTTCCGCAGATTTCGTGCTGGATGCAGGCGGCAGAGCGATAGACCACCACGGTGGTGTACTTCGCCGTGAGGTTCCGCAGGCGACCGGGAGGCCAGTTCATCTCGCTTACGCCGACCTGCGCCGACCCGACGCGGGTGTTCCAGGCGTTGGCGTCCCGGTAGCGGGCCTCGCCGAGGATCTCTTCGAAGCTGTGCACGCACGCGCTCTCCGGCCTGTTCCACGGCTTGTAGAAAACCTAGGCCGCGCCCGTCGCCCGACAACGTCCCGCCTGTCGGCGCCAGCCTTCGAAATTCGGAAAAGAAATGCCGGATTTCGGAAGAGCGGCGCAGCCGGATGCGGCACCTCTCCCGACGTGCGCCAAATGACGCGCGACGGTTTCCAAGCGGCCGGTTCGGCCGCGTCATCCCGCAAGGAGACGCCTCATGAGCCTTGACAAGCTCGAAGTCCTCACGCCGCAGAACAGCCAGCTGATCTTCATCGACCAGCAGCCGCAGATGGCCTTCGGCGTGCAGTCGATCGACCGGCAGACGCTGAAGAACAACGTCGTGGGCCTCGCCAAGGCGGCGAAGACCTTCGACGTGCCGACGATCATCACGACGGTCGAGACCGAGGCCTTTTCCGGCCACACCTATCCGGAGCTGCTTGAGGTCTTTCCCGATGCGCCGCTGTTGGAGCGGACCTCGATGAACTCTTGGGACGATCAGAAGGTGCGCGACGCGCTGGCCGCGACGAGCCGCAAGAAGGTCGTGGTCTCAGGCCTGTGGACCGAGGTCTGCAACACCACCTTCGCGCTCAGCGCCATGCTCGAGGGCGGCTACGAGATCTACATGGTCGCCGACGCCTCGGGCGGCACGTCGCAGGACGCGCACAAGTACGCCATGGACCGTATGGTGCAGGCCGGCGTGGTTCCGATGACCTGGCAGCAGGTGCTGCTGGAATGGCAGCGCGACTGGGCCCGCCGCGACACCTACGACGCGGTCATCGGCATCGCTCAGGAGCATGGCGGCGCCTACGGAATGGGCATCGATTACGCCTACACCATGGTCCACAAGGCCCCGGAGCGGTCGGCCCACGGCCCGATGCTCGCCCCCGTCCCCGCCCCCGTAGCCGCCGAGTAGGCCCGCGATCCCGCCGCCCGGGCGCTCCTCCCCCGCCCAAGCGGTCGTCTCCCTCTCTCAGCCTTTCGTCAGCGCCCGGCGATAGCCGGTCGGCGTCAGGCCCAGCTCTCGACGAAAGGCCGTGGTCAGATGGGACGGCGTGGCGAAGCCGCAGCGCAGCGCGATGTCGGAGGCGGAGAGCTCCGTCTCCGTCAACAGCGTGCGCGCCCGCGCGATGCGGCGCGACAGGATCCAGGCGCGCGGCGGCGCCCCGAAGCGATGCGTGAAGGCGCGGGTGAAATGCGCCCGGCTCAGCCCCGCCTCCTGGGCGAGGTCCGCCACCCGGATCGACCCGTCGAGCCGCGCCTCGATGCGCTCGGCCACCCGGCGCGCCAGGCTCGGCGAGAGCGTCTCCGGCCCCTCGACGGTCTCCGCCGCGGGCGCCAGGTGCCAGCCGAGCAGGCGGGTCAGCAGCGCGTCCGTCAGACTGTCGAGGTAGGCGCCCGGCGCCATGGGCTCGGCGATCATCGTGCGTCGGATCTCGGCGCAGACCGCGCTCAGCGCCAGGTCCACCGTCTTGAACATCCCACCGACGCCGGGCCAGCCGGGCGCCGCCGCGCGGGCGATCCGCTCCACCCGCTCCGGCGCGATGCCGAGCGCCAGGAACTCCAGCGGCGAGGTCTGGATCACCCTCACCCGCTCCCCCGGCGCCACGATGCAAGTGGTCCGCGCCTCCACCCGCCAGGGGCCGGGCGAGCCTTCGCCCATCGAGAAGCGTCCGTCCGCCCCAGCGTAAGCGTGGATCAGCACGTAGAAGGGCACGCGGTAGTGCACTTCGTATTCGATGGCCGGGTGCAGGTGGTATTCGACCTCCTCGGTCTCCACCCGCATCCCCCAGCCGGGCAGGCGATCCATCGCCGGGCCGTTCACGCTGACGAAGCGGTCCTCGGCCACGTCGATGCCAGAGATGCGCACGACGCCGAGGCGCGCTTCCGAGGGGGTCGTCGTCTTCATCGCACAAGCATGCAAGCGCGGCGCAGTCGATGGAAGCCCGCCCGCCGTCTCTCCCATAGCTCCCGCCTCGTAGGCCGGGCCGCAAGCCCGCACGCCTTCGAACCGCTCGATGCGATGAAAAGGAGACATGCCGTGACCCGCTCCCACGAGATGCTGACCCCGCAGAACTGCGCCCTGGCGCTGATCGATTTTCAGCCCGCCATGTACCAGGGCGTGCAGAGCCATGACCGGCTGGAGGTCATGCACAACGTCCAGGCGCTGGCCCGCGCGGCCCGCGTCTTCGGCCTGCCGACGGTGCTTACCACCGTGGCGAAGGACAGCTTCTCCGGCCCCTTCATGCCCGAGGTGACCGAGCTCTTCCCCGGTCTCGACATCGTCGACCGCACCTCGATCAACTCCTGGCTCGACCCGAACTTCCGCGCCGCCATCGCCGCGACCGGGCGCAAGAAGATCATTATCGCCGGCCTTTGGACCTCGGCCTGCGTGACCTTCCCGACGCTCGACATGCGGACCGAGGGCTACGACGTCCACATCCCGACCGACGCCTGCGGCGACGTCTCGAAGGAGGCGCACGAGCGCGCCGTGACCCGCCTTACCGAGGCCGGCGCCGTGCCCATGACCGCGCTGCAGACGGTGTTCGAGCTGCAGCAGGACTGGGCCCGTGGCGAGACCTACGAGGGCGTCATGGACATCCTCCACCGCCACTCGCCCTACGGCATCCAGGTGAAGTTCTCGAAATGGGCCCTGGGCGAGCACGCCTCCGAAGGCGGCTCCGCCGCGGCCTAACCCCCTTTGCGGGCCGGGGCGCGCCGTATGCGCCCCGGCCCGTGCCGACAGATGGAGACCCAACCATGCGACTGACCCGACGTGACTCCCTTCGCCTCGGCGGCGCGGCCGCCGCCGGCGCCGCCGTTCTCGGGACCCCGACCGCCGGTCTGGCGCAGGCGGGCTCCGCCGACCTCGTCCTGCTGGGCGGGCGGATCACCACCATGGATCCCGCGCGCCCCGAGGCCACCGCCCTCGCCGTCCGCGACGGCGTCTTCGTCGCCGTGGGTTCGGACGCCGAGATGCAGCCGCTCATCGGTCCCTTCACCCAGGTCATCCACGCCCGCGGCCAGCGCGTGATCCCGGGTCTGAACGACAGCCATACCCACGCCATCCGCGGCGCGGTGAACTACAATCTGGAGGTCCGCTGGGACGGCGTCGACAGCCTAGAAGAAGGCCTGCACCTGCTGCGCGAACAGGCGGAGCGCACGCCCGAGGGCCAGTTCATCCGCGTCGCCGGCGGCTTCTCCGAATTCCAGTTCAAGGAAAAGCGCCTGCCCACCGTGGCCGAGCTCGACGCCGTCGCGCCCAACCACCCGGTGCTGATCCATCACCTTTACAAGCTGACGCTGCTGAACACGAAGGCGGTGGAGTATTTCGGCTACGATCAGCCCGGCCACCCTACCTATCCGGGCGGCATCATCGAGAAGGACGCCGGCGGCGCCGCCACGGGCCGCGTGCTCGCCGCGCCCTCGGGCCTGGTGATGTACAAGACATTGTCGGCCGCGCCGAAGCTGTCGATCCGCGACCAGATCAACTCGTCGCTGCAGTACTTCGACGCGCTGAACGGGTTGGGCATCACCTCCGTCTCCGACGCCGGCGGCGGCGGCATGGACTTCCCGGACGCCGACCCCTACCGCGTCATCCGCTACATGCACGGCGAGGGTCTGCTGACGACGCGCATCGGCTATCACTCGTTCCCGCAGAACAAGGGCGAGGAGCTGGCCGACTACCAGCGCTGGACCGCCGATATCCGCGCGGGAACCGGCGACGACATGCTCAAGTTCGTCG
>JBCCPD010000030.1:0-16880 GCA_039025075.1 Pseudomonadota bacterium
CCCCCCCGAAGGCGAACCGCCGCCCCGCCCGCGCAGCCGATCCGCACCGGGCCTCAAGAAACAAGGGCCGAGCTCGCCCCGCTTCGCCCGGCAGCCCCGCCGAGCCCGCCGCGCGACCGAAGCGCGGACCAGAAACCGAACAGGCGCCGCCGTCCTCAGCCGTAGAGCCCAGCCACCCGCCCGCGCAGCGCGATCAACGCCTGCACCGCGTCGATGGCCGGGGTCGGCACGTCCGTCACCCGCCCCAGCTCCTGCACCGCGGTCACCAGCGCGTCGATCTCCATCGGCCGGCCTTTTTCAAGGTCCTGCAGCATCGAGGTCTTGTGCGCCCCGACGGCCGCCCCGCCCTCGATCCGCCGGTCCACGTCGATGGGAAACTTCACGCCCAGCGCCTCGGCGATCGCCTGGGCCTCGACCATCATCGCCCGCGCCAGCGCCCGCGTGCCGGGATCGGTGCACAGCACCTCCAGCGTCGCCCCGGTCAGCGCGCTGATCGGATTGAAGCTCAGGTTCCCCCACAGCTTCACCCAGATCTCGTCCCGGATCTTGGGCCGAACCGGCGCCTTCAAGCCCGCCGCCGCCAAGGCCTTGGACAACGCGAGCGCCCGCTCCGACTTCGACCCGTCCGGCTCGCCCAACGAGAACCGATTGCCCTCGATATGGTTCACCACCCCCGGCTCCGGCACGTCGGCCGCCGGGTAGACCACGCAGCCGAGCACCCGCTCGGGCCCGAAGACCTTCCACTGCACGCCGCCGGGATCGACCGTCTCCAGCCGCTTGCCCTCCCACGGGCCCTCGAGCCCATGAAAATACCACCAGGGCACGCCGTTCACGCCCATCACCACGCAGGTGTCGGGCCCCAGCAACGGCCGCAACCGCTCCGCCAGCCCCGGCACGGAATGGGCCTTGAGGGTGATCACCACGTAATCCTGCCGCCCCAGCTTCGCCGGGTCTTCTTCGGCGGTCACGGAAACCGTCGACCGCTTCCCGCCCTCGATCAGCGTCAACCCGTTCGCCTGCATCGCCGCCAGGTGCGGCCCCCGCGCCACCAGCGACACGTCCGCCCCGACCTGCGCCAGCTTCGCGCCCATGTAGCCGCCGATCGCCCCGGCGCCGAAGACGCAGATCTTCACGACGCCAGTCCCAGCTTCTCCGCCAGCCCGATGCGCTGCAGCTTGCCGGTCGCGCCCTTGGGGATCTCGTCCAGGATCACCACCTTGCGCGGCGTCTTGAACTCCGCCAGCCGCTCGCGGACGAAGGCGCGCACGCCGGCCTCGTCGGCGCATTCGCCCTCGCGCAGCACCACGGCGGCGCCGACCTCCTCGCCCAGCTTGGCGTGCGGGATCGCGAAGGTCACCGCCTGCGCCACCGCCGGGTGGTCCATCAGCACCTCGTCCACCTCGAGCGGGCTCACCTTCTCGCCCCCCCGGTTGATGATCTCCTTCAGCCGCCCGGTGATCCGCAGATACCCCGCCTCATCGAACCGCCCCTGGTCCCCGGTCCGAAACCAACGTTTTCCATCGGCCTCGAAAAAGTTCTTGGCGTTGGCCTCCGGGTTCGCCTCGTAGCCCGGGGTCACGTTCGGCCCCGAAATGACGACCTCGCCGAGGCGCCCCGGCGCCAGAATCGCGTTCTCCGCCTCGTCCGCGGTCATCACCTCGGGCCCCGCCGCGACGCCGACGCTGCCGGGGACCTGCCGCCCCTTCCCCAGAGGGTTCGAGGTCATCTGGTGCGCCGCCTCGGTCATGCCGTAGCTCTCGACCACCGGGCAGCCGAAGGTCTCGGAAAGCGCCGTCATCACCTGCGGCGGCAGCGAGGCGCTGGAGGAGCGGATCAGCCGCAGATCCATCGCCTCCACCGCCGCCGTGTTGCGCGCCGCCCGCGCCAGGATCGCCTGGTGCATGGTCGGAACCGCCGTGTACCAGCTCGGCTCGGCCTCCCCGAACCAAGAAAAGACCTTGAGCGCGTCGAAGCCTGGCGCGCACCAGACGCTCCCGCCCGCGGCCAGCGACGACAGCGTCGCCGCCACCAGCCCGTGAATATGGAAAAGCGGCATCATGTTGAGGCACCGGTCCCCCGCGCCCAATGCCAGCGCCTCGCCGATATGCCGGGCGCTCGCCGCCAGGTTCCGCTGCAGCAGCGGCACGATCTTGGGGCGGGAGGTCGTGCCCGAGGTGTGCAGCACCAGCCCCACCGCCTCCGGCCCCGCCGCCGGCGCGTCGCCCTCGCCGCCGAGATCCAGCGCGAAGGCCCCCGCCGCAGCGCCCTCCGCCACGCTCAACCGCACCACCCTCAGCCCCCGCTTCATGGCGGCTGAGGCCGCGGGCCCGTCCTCGCCCTCCGCCAGGATGATCGCCTTCGCCCGGAGGTCCGACAGGTAAAAATCGACCTCGTCCTCCTTGTAGGCGGGGTTCAGAGGCGCCGCGCAGCAGGCGCTCGCCACCGCCAGGAAGACCGCCGCCATCTCCGGCCCGTTGGGCAGCACGATCGCCACTCGGTCCGCCTCGTCGATCCCCGCGGCGGCGAGCGCCGCCCGCACCGCGCCGCATTGAGCGCGCAGGGCGCCATGGCTCATCCACCCCCGTCCCGGCGCGCCCAGGGCGGGCGCGTCGTCGGCATGCGGGGCGAGAAGATCGGCGATCGTGTCGGCCATGGGCGGACGGTCCTTTCCAAAACGGCGGCGAGGATCGGGGTAGCGCGCGGCATACGACGAAGGACGGGGCCTGGGCAACCGAACCGCGCCTCGCCATCCCGCAGGGCGGAAGCCTCCGGGCGCCGTCCCGCGGCCGGTCCTGCGCAGGCCTCCGGCCTGCGCGCGCGAGGCCGAGCCTCGCGCCGATCCGCCCTGCGGATCGAGGACCGGGGTCGCGCTCCGCTCGCCGCAAGGTGCTGGGACGTCTCCCGCGGCCCGGCTCAGGTCGCCGGATCGGGCGTGCAGACCAAAGGCTGCGGCCGTTCCGGGCCGAAGCGCAGACGCAGGCCGAGCGGATCGCCGACGATGGCGGCGGTCAGCCCCTCCGCATCCCGCTCCACCACCCAGCACGTCCGCTGCTCGGGCGCGTCGTCATAGGTGAAGCAGATGTCCTCGCCCCGCCCCTCCCACCGCCCGAAGAGGCAGACGCCGGAGACGCCCTGCCAGATCACCCGCCGCCCCGGCAGGTACTGCTCGGCGCCGTAGGGCCGGCCTTGGGAGAGGAAGGTGAGCACGCGGCCCTCGGTCAGCCGCTCGAACGCCGCCGGACCGATCCGCTCCGCCGCGGAAGCCCCGATCGCCCCAAGCGCCAAGCCCGCCAGACCCGCCGCCGCGGCGGCCGGCCTCAGCACGCCGCCAAAGCCTGCGCCAGCCCCTCGCGCGTCGGCGCGCCCTCGATCCGCCGCCAGGTCCACCCCTCGGGCCCCAGACGCGCCGCCCTCAGCTCCGACCAGGCGAAGTCCGGCAGCACCACCTCGGTGGCGCCGCCGCAGACCCTGACGCCGCTGAGGATGTAGGCGTCGCCGATCCGGTGGTTGGAGAAGCCGGCCTGCGCCGCCGCCTCCCGCAGCGCTCCGTCCGCGAAGGTCCAGGCCCGCAGCACCCCGGCCAGATGCGGACGATCCACGAAGGCCAGATCCAGCGCGCCGTCGCCGTTCAGGTCCGCCCAGGCCGCCGGCGCCAGCCAGCGGTTGCGGGTCCCGATCTCAGGCGTCGCCGCGATCACCCGCAGCGCCGCGCCCTCCGCCCCGCGCGCAACCCCGTAGACCGCCAGACGCGCCCCGCCCGTGCGCGACGCCTCCACCACGACCACCTCCGCCGTCCCGTCGCCGTCCACGTCCACGATCCGCGGCGCCACGTCCTCGAAGATCTTCTCCGTGGGCAGCGCGACCGCCGCCCGCGCATCGCCCGCCGTCAGGCTCAGAACCGACCATTCGGGGGTCGCGCCCAGCACCGCGTGGCCGTAGCGGTCCACCGGCGCCTCCAGGCAGGCCATCGCGCCCAACCCCTGGGCGCACGCGCGCTCCGCCCCCGCAGCCGGACCGCCCGCCCAGACCGCCAGCGCCAGCGCCACGGCGGACCGGCGGGCGCCGCGCATCAGATCTGCTTTTCCGGCATCCGCACCACCAGACCTTCCAGATCCGGCGTCACCTTCAGCTGACAGGTCAGGCGCGAGGTGTCCTTGGGCTCGTAGGCGAAGTCGAGCATGTCCTCCTCCATCGCGTCCTTGCCCGGCAGCCGATCCGCCCAGGCCTCGTCCACATAGACATGGCAGGTGGAGCAGGCGCAGGCCCCGCCGCAATCGGCCTCGATGCCCGGAATGTCGTTGTCGCGCGCGCCTTCCATGACGGTCAGGCCTTCCTCGACGTCGACGACATGCTCGGCTCCGCCGAACTCGATGAACGTGATCTTGACCATGGCTCCTCGCGCAGAATGGCTGTCTCCGCGGGTCGATCTAGCGTCCTCGCCGCCTCGGCGCCAGCCCTTCGGCGCGGGCGCCGGCGCTCTCTCCCAGCGCCGCCGCGGCCGCGGCGCGGCCCGAGGCCAAGGGCGGCGCCGATCCCCAGGCCGGCCGCCGCGCGCCGGGCGCCTTCAGCCCCGTCACCCAGATCAGCCCCCAGATCGCCGCCGCCGCGCCCAGGGCCACGGTCGCCGCCGCCTGGGCGTAGATCACCCCCGGCGCCCCGAAGGACAGCGGCCCCGGCGCCAGCCCCAGCACCGAGAAGCCGCAGACCCAAAGCGCCAGCGGGATCGCCGCGCCGTCCCGCGTCCAGTTGCAGACCGTCGACCAGATCGGCTTGCCCAGATTGTTGAAGGCCGAATTGGCCACGAACAGGAACCCGGCGAAGACGAAGGCCCCGGCCCCGACCTGGGTGAAGCGCACCACCACCTCGGCCCCCACGCCGCTCAGTCCGAAGCCCGCGACGATCCAGCCCGAGGCGCTCCACAGCGCCGCCCAGGTGACGCCCACGTAGATCGCGCAGAACAGCAGAGCGTCGCGATAGGCCCGCGCCACCCGGTCGACGCGGCCCGCGCCCCAGTTCTGCCCGATGATGCCGCCGATGGCCCCCGAAAGCGCGAAGATGCCGCCGAAGGCCAGAAGGGTCATGCGGCTCGCCACGCTCCACCCGGCCACGGCGCCGTCGCCGTATTGCGCCACGCCGGCGGTCAGCAGCGCGTTGCCGAAAGGGGTGCTCAGCTGGGTGGCAGAGGCCGGCGTCGCCACCGCCAGCAGCGCCTTGGCGTCCTCGGTCACCGCCGACCAGCGCGGCCTGGCGGCCAGATCGTGCACCAGGATCACCGCGCGCAGCGCCATCACCGCCGTGGTCGCCCGGCTCAGCACCATCACCGCCGCCGCGCCGTCCACCCCCAGGCCCAGGCCCGGCAGGCCGAAAACATCCTCGAAGATCAGGAACGGGTCCGCCGCCGCCGCCACCACGCCGGCGGTCAACGTGACCATCATCGCCCGCCGCGCGTCCCCTTCCGCCCGCAGCACGCTGGAGCCGACCATGCCCAGCGTCATCACCGGCAGGGAGGGCAAGGTCAGCAGCAGGAACCGGCTCGCCGCCTCCAGCGTCTCGCCCCGCGCGCCCAGCCAGCGCAGGGCCTCCTCCCGCCCCAGGATCATGGCCACGGCCACTGCGCTCATCACCAAGGTGGTCAGCACCATCGCGCTCGTCGCCAGGCGCCGCGCCGTCTCCCTCCGGCCCGCGCCAAGGCTGCGCGACACCAACGCCGTCGCCGCGATGGCGAAGCCGATCCCGATGGAGATCGTGAAGTACTGGATCGTCCAGGCCAGACCCACGGCGGAGGTCAGCCGCTCGTCCCCCAGCCAGCTCACATAAAGCAGCGTGACGAAGTCCACGAGGAACATGAAGGTCAGGCCGAGGCTGCCCGTCAGCGTCATCACCGCCACGTGGCGGAAGGTGGAGCCCGTGGTGAAGCGTCCCGGCGCCGCCACGCTCTACTCCGCCGGCGCGGCGCGGGTCGCCCAGGCCGGGCGCGGCGCCTTGGCGAACACCGTCTCGCGCCCCGGCTTCGGATGCCGAGGGATCATGAAGGCCAGCGTCAAACTGCCCAGCGCCAGCGCCGTCGCCAGACCGAACACCGCCGGAGGAGAGACCAGCCACAGATAGCCCAGGCTCGCCGGCAGAAACACCGCCGCCACATGGTTGATCGTGAAGGCCACCGCCGCCGTCGGCGCATGGTCGGCCGGATCGGCGATCTTCTGAAAATACGTCTTCTGGGCGAAGGCCATCGCGAACAGCAGATGGTCGATCACGTAAAGCGCCGCCGCCGCCCACAGCCCCCAGTCGTAAAGATAGATCCCCGCATAGGCCGCGAAGACGCAGGTCAGCCCCACATATTCGATGACCAGCGCCGTCCGCTCTCCGAAGCTCTGGATCAATCGGCCGATCAGCGGCGCGAACATCATGTTGGCGGCATAGTTCACCAGGAACAGCGCCGTGACCTGAGGCACCGTGAAGCCGAATTTCTCGACCATCATGAAGGCGGCGAAGACGATGAAGATCTGCCGCCGCGCGCCGCCCAGGAACTGAAGCGCGTAGTAGAGCCAGTACCGCTTGCGCAGCACCATCTTCCGGCTCTGCGGCGTCGGCGCCTCCCACCGCGGATAGGCGATCCAGGCGAAGACGGCGATCAGCACCGTCGCCGCGCCCGCCGCCAAGTAGACCGTCTCGTAGGACAGGCCCAGCCAGCGCCAGGTCGCCACGATCGTCGCATAGGCCACCAGGCTCGCCGCGCTCCCCGCCGCCAGGATCCAGCCCAGCACCTTCGGCGCGTTCTCGACCTTCAGCCATTGCAGCTGCAGGCTCTGGTTCACCGTCTCATAATAGTGAAACCCCAACGAGCCGATGAAGGTCGTGATCAGCAGCCCCCCGAAGGTGGGGAAATGCGCCGTCACCGCCGTCGCCGCGCCCAGCAGGATGAGGGAGATCACCGCCAGCGTCTGCTCGCGCACCAGCAGCAGAACCGCGATCACACCGACGGCGGCGAAGCCCGGCACCTCGCGCACCGTCTGCAGCCAGCCGATGTCGGATCCGTCGAAGCTCGCCGCCTCGATGACGAAGTTGTTGAGCAGCGCGTTCCACGTCGCGAAGCTCAGCGGCATGCCCGCGGCCATCAGGATCAAAAGCGCCACGGGGCGCCGCCACGGCGGATAGCGTCGGGCGTCGCCGATGGGAACGGTCCTGCGGGTCATGAAGGGGCCTTACGCGCCTCCCCGCCGCTTGGCGAGCGATTCTTGCCGCGGCCCCCCGACGCTCCCGCCGCGTCGCATCTGACGCGCAGTTGAAGCGGACCGCCGAAACGAGCCGCCGAAACGAAATCGGGCCGCGCCTTCCGGCGCGGCCCGTCTCAGACCCGCGAGGGGCCGACAGATCAGGACGGCTTGCGCCGGCGCATCCAGAACAGACCGCCCATTGCCGTCGCCAGCAGCGGCAGCGCCGCCGGAACCGGCACCTCGGCTCCCGGGCGATCGCCCGGCGCGGCGCGCAGCTCGCCGATCGCCTCGAAGGAGAATTTCACCGACGTTCCGCCGTCCACGGTCACGAAGATCGGGATCGAGATCGGCGTGCCGTCCATGTTCACCACGGTGTTGGCGCCATTGATCATCAAGTCGATGGGACCGGCGCCATTGATCGCCAACGTCGCCGCGGAATCGACGCCGCCGAACCCATCCGGCGTGCCCGTCACCGTCACGATATACTCGTCGCCCGAGAACGAGTCCTCGACCAGGTATCGTCCCGTCGATGCAACCGAGCTGCCCGGATCCGCGGACAGATCGTTGAACAGCACCACCGGCGATATCACCAGATCCAGCGTCGTATCCACGGCCGTCATGAAGTCGTAGGTCTGGGCCCCCGAAGACCCGAGGAAGAACGAGTCCGACCCCGCCGTGTCCAGCGACGCGCCGACCCCCGGTCCCGAGTTCGCGAAACCGCTGTAGCCCACCGCGAACGACCCGAGCGTCGGGCGCGTCGGATTGATCTCGTCGACAAGGAGGCCAAGGTCGACCGCCGGGCCGCCATCCTGCGGCGCGCTGCCGAAGAACGGATTGAAATCCGCCGCTCCACCGGCGAACCCCGTGTCTCCGAACCCGGCGCCGAATTCGACCGGCGCGAAGTTCTGAAAGCTCATGGCCGCCGTGCCCGTGCCGGGCGCGACCGGCGCGGCCAGCTCGATGCCGATGTTGCTGCCGATGTCGAACAAGGCCGACGCGGTCGCCGCCTGCGGCAGCGCCATCATCGCCGCCAGAGCGAGCCCGCTCATCCCCTGTCTCATGCCGATCATGTCCCACTCCATTCGCATCTCGTCGCCCAACGACGGACCTGCACGCAAGGCCCGAGGACGGCATATCCCCACACCGATCAGCAGTGTTGTTAGCAAATGCGCCGCATCTTGCAAAGGCCGAAAACGGTCCGCGCCTCGTCAGAACCGCCCCGATCGCCGCCCCAAGCGCCCGAAAACTTCGTTAATTCTGCATTCAGAAACAAAGCCCGACCTTCCAGCCGCGGGAACGCCCCGTCCGCGCCCTCGAAACTCAGGTTGATTCGGCGCGCCGCGCCCGCCCCGTCGCAACCGCCGCCGAACCCGGCGCCTTGACCTCCGCTACCGTGATCGCCTCCGACGCCCACGCCTGACCGCAGACCTGCCATAAGGCGGGGTTCACCCCGCCATTCTCCGTTGACGCCCCCTCCCCCGGTTGATTCACTCCGCCGTGGGAGGCGATTTGCGATGAACCACCTCTATTTCGGCGACAATCTCGGCGTCCTGCGCGAAAACATCGCCGATGAGAGCGTCGATCTCATCTATCTCGACCCGCCCTTCAACTCTAACGCCTCCTACAACGTCCTCTTCAGGTCGCCGGACGGAACCGGCTCCCAGGCGCAGTTCGAGGCGTTCGACGACACCTGGCACTGGACCGACTCGGCGGAGCTGGCGTTTTCCGAGGTCCTGACCTCCGGCAACTCCGACGCGGCGGAGATGCTGCGCGCCATGCGCTCCTTCCTGGGCGAGAACGACATGATGGCCTATCTCGCCATGATGGCGGTGCGCCTGATCGAGCTGCACCGCGTGCTTAAGCCGACCGGCTCGCTGTATTTGCACTGCGACCCGACGGCAGGTCATTACTTAAAAATCTTGGTTGACTCTATTTTTTTAACGGCAAATTTCAGAAATGAAATCATCTGGAAGCGAACAAGCGCGCATTCCGGCGCAAATCGATATGGCCCAATTCACGATACAATTCTCTTTTACTCAAAGTCTTCTGACTGGCTTTGGAACAAGGTTTTTCAACCTTACGATGAAACCTATGTCGAAGCATTCTTCACGCACAAGGATAGCGATGGACGCCGGTGGGTTAGAACAGACCTGACAGGCCCGGGCCCAAGGAAGGGTGACAGCGGAAAGCCTTGGAAACACTTCAATCCAACAGACAGAAACAGGCACTGGCAACCTCCATCCTATTTTTATGAGAAGTATGAGAGCCTTACCGGCGAGAAGCTGTCTCAGTTCGATCTGATCGATCGGCTAGATAAACTCGATGAGGTGGGGCTCATCCATTGGCCGAAGAAGGGCGACGGAGCACCGCGAGGGAAACGCTATCTCGAAGACGCACCAGGAGTGCCCTCGCAAAGCGTGTGGGACGACTTACGCCCCATTCACAACATGAGCGCCGAACGCCTCGGCTACCCCACCCAAAAACCCGTCGCCCTCCTCGAACGCATCGTCTCCGCCTCCTCCAACCCCGGCGACGTCGTGCTGGACCCCTTCTGCGGATGCGGCACCACCGTCCACGCCGCCGAAAAGCTCGGCCGCCGCTGGATCGGCATCGACGTCACCCACCTCGCCATCGGCCTCATCCAGCGCCGCCTCGGCGACGCCTTCGGCAAGGACCTCGCGCCCTTCGACGTCCACGGCGTGCCCACCGACCTCTCCGGCGCCCAGGCCCTGGCCGAGCACGACAAGCACCAGTTCGAGCTCTGGGCCCTGTCAAAACTCCCCAACGCCCAGCCCTGGAAGGGCGGCCGAAAGGGCGCGGACAAGGGCATCGACGGCGTACTCTACGTGCAGGACGGCAAGAAGACGGAGCGCGCCATCGTCTCCGTCAAGGGCGGCCGCAACATCAACGTCGGCATGGTCCGCGACCTCAAAGGGACCATGGAGCGCGAAAAGGCCCCCATGGGCGTCTTCCTCACCCTCACCGAGCCCACCCGCAATATGAAAGAGGAGGCCGCCGCCGCCGGCCTCTGGCAGCCCGAGCACGGCGAGCCGGTCCCCCGCCTCCAGATCGTCACCATCCAGCAGATCTTCGAGGCCGGCCCGCGCCCCTTCCTCCGCCTCCCCGTCCTCCGCCTCGATGCCCACAAGAAGGCTGCGCGCGAAAAGAAGGACGCCGGCCAGGGCGCCCTGGACCTGTAGGTCGGGGGTCTCCCCGCCGAGGCGCTCCCCCTCAAACCACCTCCACCCGCTTCATCAACATATACAGCCGCAGCACCTGATTGATCCGCGTCTGGTGGCCCCGCCCCTGCCCGCGGAACCAGGCCATCACGTCCTCGTCGACGCGGATCGTCACCTTCTCCTTCTTCGCCTCTTGGCAGGGGTTCAGCGTCTCCACATGCCGCCAGCCCTCCGGCGCCCCCTGCTGAGCCCGCGCCAGCGCCCGCACCCGGTCGCGCTCCAGCTCGTCCTCCTGCCGGTCGCGCCATTCCCACAGCCGGGTCATGTCGTCCAAGTCCTTCGTCCAATCCATCGTCCCGGCTCCCTCGCCGTCCGCCATCCCGGCCCATCGCGCCGGCAAACCCAAAATGCCGAAAAAACGTTGAAAATCCGTCAACGCGAGGCCCCGCCCGACATTTGCCCGACAACAGCCCGACACGGGCCCGACAGGCGCCCGACGCCGGCACGGCCCGCGTCCCGACGCCGGCCCGACCAAAGCCCGACGCCGGCCCGACTTGCGCCCGACGCTTTCCCGACGTTTGCTGGACGCCATGAACGCGATCCTCGTCCTGGCCCAGCAGAAGGGCGGCGCCGGCAAGACCACGCTCGCCGTGCAGCTCGCCCACGCCTTTTCGGCCCGAGGCCGCGGCGTCCGCCTCGTCGATCTCGACCCGCAGAACTCCCTCACCCGCTGGGCCGAGCTGCGCCAACCCTCTGACATCCCTTGCGAAACCCTCCCCGAATGGCAGGCGAGCACCGGCCTCAAGAAGGCCTCCGCCAAGGCCGAGCTGCTCATCGTCGACTGCCCCGGCAACGCCGACATCTTGTTGCGCGCCGCCCTCCGCATAGCACATCTGGTGCTGGTCCCCGTCCAACCGAGCCCCCTCGACGCCTGGGCCGCCGCTCCCACGCTCGAGGCCTGCATCAAGGAAAAAGCCCGCCATTCCATAGTCTTGAACCGCGTCCCCCCGCGCGGAGGCGCCCTCGACGCGACCCGAAAAGCCCTCTCCGAGCACCCCATCCTCGAGGAAACCATCGGCGCCCGCGTCGCCTTCTCCAACGCCTTCCTCAAAGGCCGCGCCGCCGCCGAAACGCACCCCCGCTCCAAAGCCGCCGCCGAGGTCTCCGCCCTCGCCGACGCCGTGGCGGAACGCCTCCCAACCTCCTGAAAATCATGAATAAACCGACCAAAGACGCGCCCACGGACGCCTATGCGATGATCCTCGACGCCATCGACCGAGGCGGCTACGTCCCCGGCTCGCGCCTCGTGGAGACCGAGCTGGCGGAGCGCTTCGGCGTCTCCCGCACCCCCATCCGCGAGGCCCTCGGCCGCCTCGAAACCCAAGGCGTCGTCGCCCATGACGGACGCCGAGGCCTCGTCGTCGCGTCCCTCGACCACAACCAGCTGGGCGAGCTCTACGAGGTCCGCATGGTGGTCGAAGGCCTCGCCGCCCGCCTCGCCGCCCGCCATGCCGCGCGCGAAGAACAGAGCATTCTCAGAGGCTTGGTGGAGGACTCGCGGAGCCTCATCCAGAACGGCGAGGGACTGCGCGAAAACAACCGCCGCTTCCACCGGCAGATCCACCTCGCCTCCCACAACCGCTTCTTGAACAACATGCTGGAGGGCATCCGCCGCACCATGGCCCTCCTCACGGGCGTGAGCCTCTCGGACCCCATCCGGGGCGCCGAAACCGTCGAGGAACACGACGCCATCGTCCGGGCCATCGAGGCCCGCGACGAAGACGCCGCCGACGCCGCCGCCCGCGCCCACATCTCCAAGGCCTACGAGACCCGCCTGCGGATCGAGGCCGGCAGCTAACCTCGGCGCGCTCGACCTTGGGCTTCGCGGGTTGCAAAACCCCGTCGCAGCTCAACGTCTCCCCGCGCGGCGCCCGAGGGAGCGAAGGGCCCAAACGTCCCTGCTCGCCTCGCCGCCGTCAGGAGACCTCGTCGGAAAAATGCTTCATCGTCAGGCGGATCGGGTTCGGCGCCGCCTGGCCTAAGCCGCAGATGGAGGCGTCGGACATCGTCTCGCACAGCGCCTCCAGCAGCCCCTGATCCCAGCGATCGGCCTGCATAAGCTTGACCGCTTTCTCGCAGCCGACGCGGCAGGGCGTGCACTGGCCGCAGCTTTCGTCCTCGAAGAAGCGCAGCATGTTCAGCGCCGCCGCCCTCGCGCTGTCGCGGTCCGACAGCACCACCACGGCGGCCGAGCCGATGAAGCTGCCATGGGGCTGCAGCGTGTCGAAATCGAGCGGCACGTCGCTCAACGAAGCCGGCAGCAGGCCGGAGCTCGGGCCCCCCGGCTGGTAGGCCTTGAAGACATGCCCCTCGGCCATCCCGCCCGCCGCCTCGATCACGTCGAGAATGGTGGAGCCCGCCGGCAGCGTATGCACCCCCGGCCGCGCCACGCGCCCGCTCACCGAATAGGCGCGCAAGCCCTTGCGGCCGTTCCTCTCATAGGCGCTCAGCACCTCGGGTCCGTCGCGGCAGATGCGGGCGACCCAGACCAAGGTCTCGACATTGTGCACCAGCGTCGGGCGGCCGAAGACGCCGACCTCAGCGACATAGGGCGGGCGGTGCCGAGGCAGGCCGCGCTTGCCTTCGATGCTTTCGATCATCGCGCTTTCTTCGCCGCAGATATAGGCGCCGGCGCCGCGCCGCAGGTCGATGACGCCCGGCGCGACGATCCCCGCCGCCTCCAGCGCCGCGATCTCCCGCCGCAGGAGGGCGATCACGCCGGGGTATTCGTCGCGCATGTAGACGAAGCAGCGTTCGGCATCGACCGCCCAGGCGGCGATCAGCATGCCTTCGAGGAACAGATGCGGCCGGCTGTCCAGCAGCACGCGGTCCTTGAACGTGCCGGGCTCCCCCTCATCGCCGTTGACCGCGAGATAGCGCGGCCCTTCGGCGGCGCGCACGAAGCTCCATTTGCGGCCGGAGGGAAAGCCGGCGCCGCCGAGCCCGCGCAGGCCCGAAGCCTCGATCTTCGCCTGCACGTCGTCCGGCGTCTCCGCGCCCTCGCGCAACGCGGTCAGCGCGCGATAGCCGCCGTCGGCGCGGTAGGCGTCCAGGTCCTCGCAGTCGGGAAGCGCCTCGTGGGTCTCGCCCGCCGCGGCGGCGGCAAGCAACGCCTCGGGCGTCGCGCGCCGCATCACGTTGTGGCCCACCTTCGCCGCCGGCGCGCCGTCGCATTGGCCGATGCAGGGCGCGCGCATCACGCGCACTTCGCTCGGATCCGTCCCCGCCTCCAGCGCCGCCATCAGCGCCTGAGCGCCGGCGAGCTCGCAGGACAGGGAGTCGCAGACCCGGATGGTCAGCGCCGGCGGTGGCGCCTCGCCCTCCTTAACCGGGTCGAAATGCGCATAGAAGGTGGCGACCTCCCAGACCTCCGACATGCTCAGCCGCATCTCCTCCGCCAGAGCGCGCAGATGCGCGGCCGGCAGGTGGCCCAGAGCGTCCTGGATCAGGTGCAGATGCTCGATCAGCAGGTCGCGTCGGCGCGGGCGATCGCCTAGGAGCGCGCGCACCTCCTGCAGCGCCGCATCGTCAAGAGGCCGGCCCTTGGGCCGGTTGCGGCCCTTGCCGCGCCCGGACTTCCAGACGCCGCCGCCTCCTCCGCCCATCGCGCGCGATCCATCCGCCGCCATGCCCGTCCCGCGCCTCCCTGCGCTTCGCCCCTCGCGCAGCATGATAGCCTGGGACGGCGAGGGCGATGGCCGGAATGCGACGCCTTGCAGGCCGGTTGCCGCTCTGCGCCGAAGGACTATCCTGCGCGTTCCGCCGATCCCGAGCCGAGGCCGACATGACCGCCCGTCCCGCTCTGCCGCTCCTCGCCGCGCTTCTGCTCGCCGCGCCCGCGCTGGCGCAGCCCTCGCCGTCCGGCCCGGTGCTGGCCGAAGAGGGCGAGGACATCCCCGAAGCCGAGTGGCGCGCCATGACCGCCGGCCGCACGGTCTGGTACCTGATCGAAGACGAGGTCTGGGGCCGCGAAAGCTACCGCGCCGGCTCGGACGCTCTGGTGTTCCAATTCCCCGACGGCCAGTGCCTGCCCGCGACTTGGAGCTATGAGGCGCCGTGGTTCTGCTTCGACTTCGGCGATGCGTTGCCGCAGCCGCTGCACTGCTTCCGCCATCTCAGATGGCAGGGCGGCGTCTGGGTCCTGGGGGACATGGGCGCCGTGCAGCAGGTGGACCGCATCGACGACGCCCCCGTCGCCTGCGGGCCGAACGTCAGCAGCTAGCGCGACGGCCGCCGCGGCCATCTGCGGGGGACCCGCAGGCGCGGGCGACGCCCGCGCGCGGCGAGCGCATGGCCGCTTGCGCTCCGCCCCTGAGGCGCCGTTCACCCCAGAGCGCGGACCCCGATGTCCCGCCGGTGGAACCCGCCCGGCCAGTCCACCGCGCCGACCCCGGCATAGGCCCGCGAGACCGCCTCGGGCAGGTCGGCCCCCAGGGCGCAGACGTTCAGCACCCGTCCGCCGTTCGAGACGATCGCGCCGTCGCGCGCGGCGGTGCCGGCATGAAAGACCTGCACGCCTGGCAAGCCGGCCGCGGCCTCCAGCCCGCCGATGCGCTCTCCTCGCGCATAGGGGCCCGGATAGCCCTTCGCCGCCATCACCACCGTCGCCGCCGCCGCCTCGCGCCATTGCGGCGCCGCACACGCCAGCGCGCCCTCGGCGCAGGCCCGCAGCAGCGGCAGAAGCGGCGAGGCCAGCCGCATCATCAACGCCTGGCACTCAGGATCGCCGAAGCGGGCGTTGAACTCCACCAGCTTCGGTCCCTCGGCCGTCAGCATCAGACCGGCGTAGAGCACGCCGCGATAGGGCGTTCCGCGCCGCGCCATCTCCGCCACCGCAGGGCGAACGATCCGCGCCATCGCCGCCTCGCGCAGCGCCTCGGTCAGCACCGGGGCCGGCGAGTAGGCCCCCATGCCGCCGGTATTGGGCCCGGCATCGCCGTCGAAGGCCCGCTTGTGGTCCTGCGCCCAGCCGAACTCGACCGCCACCGCCCCGTCGCACAGTGCGAAGAGGGAGGCTTCGGGCCCGGTCATGCACGCCTCGACCACCACGGCCGCGCCGGGCGTCGCGAACATCGCCTCCAGCGCCGAGATCGCCGCGTCGACCGTCTCCGCCACGGTCACGCCCTTGCCGGCGGCGAGCCCGTCGGCCTTCACGACGATCGGCGCGCCCTCGGCCTCCACGTAGTCCAGCGCCGGCGCCAAGGCCTCGAACCGCCGCCAGCGCGCCGTCGGCGCGCCGACCGCGTCGGCGATCTCCTTGGCGAAGGTCTTCGACGCCTCCAGCATGGCCGCCGCCCGGCTCGGCCCGAAATGGGCGATCCCCGCCTCGGCCAGAGCATCCGCGACCCCGGCGGCCAAGGGCGCCTCGGGCCCGATCACCACGAAGCCGGAGCCCTCGCGGCGCGCCAACGCAACCACCGCAGCGGGATCTTCGATGTCGCAGGCCACGCAATCGGCCAGCTGGGCGATCCCGCCGTTGCCCGGCGCGCAGACGATCCGCGAGACCTCGGGGTCCTGCGCCAGCTTCCAGCACAGCGCATGCTCCCGCCCGCCTCCGCCCAGCACCAACACCGTGGTCATCGCCGCCTCCGTCTTCGCTCCGGCGTCGGCCCTAGGCGAAGCGGCGCCGAAGGTCCAGCGGCGGCGTCAGCGCTCGAAATCCCAGTCGGCGAACTCCCAGCGGCCGCGGCTGCGCGCGTCGCCGGCGATGATCCCCATCCAGCGCGTCGCGTTCTCGGGGAAGTCGAGGTTGCGGCAGCCGCCCAGCAGCACGCCGGGCGAGGTCTCGCGCGCGTTGATCTCGTAGTCGCCTGCGTCGGCGAAGCGGATCCGCACCGCGCCGTCGTCGATCTCGACCTGCGCTCGGCCCTCGCTCCAGGCCCCGACGCCGATCCGCCATCGGCCGGACCAATCGCCGGCCAGCCGGTCCAGCGGCAGGGAGACCGGCGCGATGCCGTCCCGGTCGAAGGCCGCCGTCGCTTCGCGCCAGAACCTCTCCCCGCTCGACGGCGGGGCGGGGGCCGCGTCGGCGGGCGAGGGCGCCTCCGCGGCGCCGAGCCAGGCGAGAACGTCGCGGTTCTCCTCCTCCCGCAGGAAGGCTCAGAGCTCCTCGAACATCCGCCGTCTCCCAGCCCCTCAGCGCGCCGAGACGACGTCGCTCCGCAACGCGCGCGCCTGGCCGAAGATCGGTTCCATTCCGGCGATCATCGGTTCAGCAGCCGGCCGCGGGTCACCGCGCCGCCGCCGGCGAAGCGCGCCTCGCCCGTCTCCACGTCGATCGAGACGCCGCGCGCGCCGCGCCGGGGCGTCTCGCCCCAGATCCTCAGCGACCCGTTCACGACGCCGTTCGGGCCGCTGTTGGAGCCCGGCTCGGAGATGTTCCATTGGGCCACGGCGTTCAGCCACGCGTAGCAAACCGTTCCGTCCG
>JBCCPD010000031.1:0-16732 GCA_039025075.1 Pseudomonadota bacterium
CCCGCCCCGGCGCCGCCGAAGCGGGTCGCGCGGGCGGGCGCATGGGTCCGGCGAGAGGCGTCGCCGACCGGCCTGGTCGTCTGCAGTTCCTTCGCGACGGCCGTGCCGAGCCCGGCAGGCAGCTGCCCGCGACGGCCGTCTGCGCGGCCTTGTCGACGACGGCCTCCAGCATGCGGCCGTTCCGGAGGTCCACTTGGGCTCCTAAGGCTAGGTCGTTCCGGCCCTCCTGGCGCTGCCGCGCTTTGAGGTGACATCGGTCGGCGTCTCGCTATCCCAGAACCTTCAGCGGTGCGCGCCGGTTGACCAGCATCAGGTCGCGCCGGCCGTCGAGGGTCGAACCCGCAGGGGCCGCGACGCGGCTTTGATGAAGGCCGGCGGCGCCGATCTTCGCGGAAGCTCCCTGGAACGACTTGGCCTGCCGCTGAAGCAGCAGGTCGTCGACGTCGCTCAGCGCGTTGCGGCGGTTGTTCCCGCGTTGCTATTGGCGATGACACGGTCGACGACAGCGTCGGTGTCCAAGCTGCGGCACTCCAAGTGCGAGCCGGAGAACGGACTAGCGTCCTCATCTAAGCGGCAGGATCCGGCGCGGGCGCCTAGGCTCGGGACCCCTACGCAGGCTTCCCGTTCGGACCTGTTGGTGCTTCAGGCTCCATGAAGGGAGGTCTCATGTCCGCAGACCGCTTTTGGCTGACCGAGGATCAGTTCGCCCGCCTGGCCCCGCTTTCGCCGGACGACGCGCGCCGCGTGCCGCGAGCGGAAGATCGGCGCGTGATCAGCGGGATCGTGCATGTGTTGCGTTCCGACCGCCGCTGGGAAGGCGCGCCCGCCTGCTGCGAGCCTCATAAGACGCTCTGCGACCGCTTCGTCCGCTGGGCGGCCAAAGGCGTGTTGGAAGATGCGTTCGCCCGTCTCGCCGCGAACGGAGGCCCGCCGGCGGCGTTGACGATCGATGCGACGCGTGTGAAGGCGCATCGCTCGGCGGCGGGCGGAGCGGAGGCGATAAGGACCTCATCCAGTCGACCAAATCCCCCCGACGCGGGCGCCGAAGCGCAGGCCATCGGTCGATCTTGCGGGGGGGGCGAGCCGCCAAGATCCACGCGGCCGTGGAGGCTCGAGGGCGGCCGAGACGGCTGATCGTGCGTCCGAGCCCTAGGGGGGACGCGGCGGCGGCCGCCGATCCGCCGGCCGGCCTCGCGCCGGGCGGATGCAGCCTGCCACGGCGACGCCCAGCGCTCCGCCTTGATCGAACGCGGCACGCCGACCGTGCTTCCCAGCACCCCGACGAGACGGCGCAAGCACCCTTTCGACCGTCGCGCCTGTCAGGCAGGGAACGTCCTCGAGCGCATGTTTTCGCGCCTCAAGGACGAGCGCCGCATCGCCGCCCGCTGCGACAAGCCGGGCCAAGATGATCTCGCAGCCGTCTGTATCGCGGTTGGCCCAGCGTGTTGGTTCTGAGTTCCGAGACCAGGGAGACAAGAGACTTCGAGCGGCGCGCGCGCCGCGCCGAACCAGAGGCCCGACTGCGTGGCCAGCAACGCGCTATCGCTCTCCGGTCGCATCGACGCGGCGGAGATCCGCAGCGACTGGAGGCTTTTGAACACCGCCCAAAGGAACGCCTGCCCGCTTCACTGAGAAAACCGAACGGATAGTCGCCCTGGCGGACAAGCTGCACACGACTTCCAACTCGCCGGAGGTCTTGGAGCTGACGCTCGCTTCGGGGCCTGATAGCCGCTTCGATCCGGCCCCCGCTCTCATCACCGACATGACATGCCGTCAAGGTCGTCTCTCCGCCGCCCGAACCGTGCTCGGAGCCTTGTGATGAGCTGCTTTGCCGAAACTCCGCCTGGCCGCGACCGTTTCGACCTAGGCGCGTTGAACCTCAACGACATCGTCGGTCTTCACAGCCGCTGGATGGCAACGCCGGTTTTCCGCCGCCGACGGGGCCCTGCGAACCTCTTGACCGACTGCGCGTCATGGCCGGCGATGTCGAGCCGCAGCCTGTCTGCAAAAGGTTGAGGCCCGGGTTCGCCGCCTCGTTTGAGTCGAGGGCGACTCCGCCGCGCAAGGGCGCGGCGGAGTCGCGTCTTCGCGCCGCCTGGGCTCAGATCAGAATGTCCGAGGCGGAGAGATCGTCCAGGTCGACGCCGACCAGCATCAGCATGTCGCCGTCGCCGAAGTCGAACTGCGCGGTGCGGCCCCGCTGCGTGCCGAGCGCCGCGAACGCCTGGAAGCCGGCGAGGCCGAAATCCGTCACGTCGAGCCGGTCCTCGCCGATCTCGAAGTCTCCGATCCGGTCGAACCCGTTGCCCTCCGCGTAGACGAACAGGTCGTCGCCGAGGCCGCCGCGCATCACGTCGCGGCCGGCCCCGCCGTCGAGCCGATCCTCCCCGCGTCCGCCCAGAAGCAGGTCGCGGCCGCGATCGCCCGACAGATCGTCGTCTCCGGTGGAGCCGTGCATCTTGTCGGCCCCGCGGCCGCCGGACATCTCGTCGCCGCCGCGTCCGCCGATCATCAGGTCCGAGCCGCCGTCGCCGGAGACGCCGTCGGCGCCGTCTCCGCCGAAGAGCACGTCCGCGCGCCGGCCGCCGGACAGAAGATCGTCGCCGCCTTCGCCGTTCAGAATGTCGACCCCGCCTTCACCCAGCAGGTTGTCGGCGCCGGCGCCGCCGGACAGCACGTCGGCGCCGCCGCCGCCCTCCTGCACCGCGAAGGTCGGCGCATCCAGCGGCAGCAGCACGCCGTCGATCACGTGCACGAAGCCGTTGGAGGCCGCCACGTCGGTCAGCACCAGGGCCGGGTCGGGCGCGTCCGGATCGGCGTCGATCAGCGTGCCCTCGGGCCCCGGCGAGAACGCGACCTCGGCGAGCGTCGGCACGTCGGTCAGCGCCGCCACCTCGCTCAGCGTCTTGGCGCCGGGGGAGACGTGGTAGGTGAGGATCGTGGTCAGCAGCGGCAGCGGGTCGCCCCCGCCCAGCTCCGTCAGCGCGCCGACGAGAAAGCCGGTCACCGCCTCGGCGTCGGCGGCGTCGCCGGTGAAGCCGAGCGACCGCGCCAAGGCGCCGAAGGCCGCGTTGGTCGGCGCGAAGACGGTCAGATCGGCGTCCGGGGCCGACACCGCATCTACCAGGCCGGCCGTGGTCAGCAGGTCCACGAGGATCGAGAAGGTCGGATCGCCGGACGCGATCTCGGCGATCGTGGGGTTGTTGCCCTGCAGGTCGATCGGCAGCAGCACCTGGTCGATGCCGTGGATGATGCCGTTGTCCGCCGCGACGTCCGGCACGATCACCGCCGGGTCCTGCGCCGACGGATCGGCGTCGCCCAGCGTCGCCGGCCCTGGGCCGGAGGCGTCGGGCGCGATGGTTCCGCCCTGAAGCGTGTCGACCGTGGCGAGACCGCCGATCTCGGCCAGCGGCTTGGCCCCGAGGGAGACGTGGTATTGCAGGATCGTGGTGAGCGTCGGCAGCGGGTCTCCGCCCCCCAGCTCGGTCAGCGCGGCGACGAGGAAGCTTTCCACCGCCGCCTTGTCGCCCGCCGGCCCGTCATAGCCGAGCGAGACGGCCAGCGCCTCGAACGCGCCGTCGGTCGGCGCGAAGACGGTGAAGGCGTCCGGTCCGTCGTCCGCGTCGTCGAAGGTCGCGGCGAGCCCCGCGGTGGTCAGCAGCGAGGCGAGGATGTCGAAGTTGCCGTTCGTGGAGGCGATCTGGGTGATCGTGGCCATGGTCGCGATGTCCATCGTTTAGGCGCCGACGGGCGCGGGAGGGTAGGGCGCCACCGGAGGTGTGGGGCGCGATCATTAGCGTGGGAATTTTTCCCACAGACGCCAAATTGCGCCTTTGGTCGCAGAGGTCAAGCTTGTCGGGGGAAAAAATCCCACCTATCCTCAAACCGATGACGACGCCGGATTCAAACGCGCCCGGAGGCGACGAAAGCCCCGTGCAGGCGGCGCTGCGCGCCGTGCTTGAGCCGCTCGCGCGGCTCGCCGTGGCGCGGGCGGCGGGGCTCGCGGCGCTGCAGAAGATCCTCAAAGGAGAGCTGGTGCGCGCCGCGCAGGCGATGGAGACGCCGGCGCCGAGCCAGAGCCGCATCAGCCTGATGACCGGGGTGCACCGCAAAGACGTGCGCGACGTTCTGGCGGGCGGCCTGCCCGGACGCGCCCCGCCGCGCGCGTCGGTCGCCGAAACCGTGGCGGCGCGTTGGCTGGCGGATCCGCGGCGCCGCGGGCCGGACGGGCCCAGGGCGCTGTCCCGCGATGGAGCCGCGGGCTTCGACGCCCTGGTCTCGTCGGTCAGCAAGGACGTCAGGCCGCGCGCGGTGCTCGACGAGATGGCGCGCCTCGGGCTCGCGGAGGAGACGAGCGCCGACGGCGACGGGCCGGGCGAGGTGCGGCTTTTGACCGCCGCCGCGACGCCTCCGGACGGCGATCGGCAGCTGGCGCTGTTCGCCGAGAACCTGGCCGACCACGCGGCCGCCGGCGTCGGCAACCTGCTTGCGGGGCCCGACGCAGCGCGGCGGCTGGAGCGGGCGGTGTTCTACGACCACCTCTCCCCCGCCTCCGTCGAAGCGTTGGAGAGCGCGGCGCGTGACGAGGCGCAAGGATCGCTTGAACGTCTGAACGCCCTTGCGGCGGAGCTCCAGGCGCGCGACGTGGCGGAGGGGATCGGCCGCCGGCGCTTCCGCTTCGGCGTCTACTTCCACGACGCGCCGCAGAACGGCGTCGACGATGCGCAGGACGACGAGGGAGACGGGCGATGAGCGGCGGTCGGCGGGCGACGCGACGAAGCGTGCTGGGCGGCCTTTCGGCCCTGGCGCTGAGCGCCTGCGCCGCGCCCCGCCGGGTCGCCCTGGGCGGCGGCGAGGGCGACGGCGCGGCCGAGCCTCGCGGCGGCATCGGCGGCACCGGCATCTCCCCAGACGCGACCGTGGGCGTGATCGGCACGCTCACCGGCTTCGGCAGCTTGCGCGTGAACGGTCTGGTGCTGCGCACCGACGCGCGCAGCGCCGTCTCCCCGCACGGTGAGATCGCTCTGGCCCCCGGACATGTGGTCGAAGCCGCGGCGGCCGAGACCGGCGCGGGGCTCGCCGCGCGCGCTCTGGCGGCGGAGATCGCCTTGGCCGGCCCGGTGACCCGAGCCCCGGCGCGCGAAGCTCTGCAGGTCGCCGGCGTCGAGGTTCGTTTGGAGACCGGAGCGCCCCTGCCGCCCGGCGGGGCCGCGATCGGCGACCGGGTGGCGGTCAGCGGATTGTGGCGCGGCGAGGTTCTGGTGGCCTCGCGCGTCGACCCGGCGCCGCCCGGCGCGCCCGACCTGGTGTCCGGCGTGGCGCGGCGGGGCGGCGACGGGGCGCTGCAGGTGGGCGGAGTGGCGCTTGCCGAGCCCGGGTCGGTCCAGCCCGAACGCTACGCGGTGGTCTCGGGCCGCTGGGCGCCCGGCCTGGGCCTCGCAGCGGAGGCCGTGCGTCTCGATCGACCGATCCTGCGGGCGGGGCTGCGCCGGCTCTCGGCCGAGGGCTATTTGGTGCGCGACGCGGCCGGCGGCTATGCTGTCTCGGGTTTGGGCGCCGAACTCGACCCCGGCGCGCGCATCGACCGGCTTTCGGCGGGGCGCGCCGTCTTCATCGGGCGGCTCGAAGGCCGAGAGGGCGGCCGCTTCCGCGTCGAGCATGGCATCCCTCTGCCCGAAGGCGCCTCCAGCCGCAGCTTCGCTCTCGGCCGGATCGGCGACGGCCTCGCGCCCAGCGTCGGGGCCGTCGAGACGCGCTGACGCCCTGGCGATCCCCGTCGCACCGCGGCCCGGAGGCGGCGGTTCACACCGCCGTGGCGCCGGCCTCGTCGAAGCCGAGGAACCGCGTGATCTCCTCCACCGGGCGACGGCGGGACACCACGTGGTTGGCCACGAAGTCCGCATCGGGCCAGCCCAAGGCCACGCAGGTGAGGATCACCTGGTCTTCCGGGATGCCGGCCACCTCCCGCACGACGGGCGACTGCATGATCCCTTGGCCGTTGATCACCGCTCCCAAACCGCGCGACCACGCGGCCAGCACCAGGCCGAAGGTCATCGCGCCGGTGTCGAAATGGGCGATGGTGTTGGTCGCCAGCTCCCGATCGAAGCACACCACGACGGAGACCGGCGCGTCGAACTGGCGGAAGCCGCGCATCACCCAATCCTGTCGACGCGCTTTGTCGTGGCGCTCGATGCCCATCGCCTCGAACAGCTGCACCGCGATCTCGATCTGGCGCGCGCGATGCGGGCCGTCATAGGCGGCGTAGTCCTCGATCTCCCGGCTCGGGGGGACGCCCGAGAGCATTCGTTCCGTATTGCCGCGACGGACCCGCTCCAGCGGCTCCCCGGTCAGGACGTGCAGGTGCCAGGGCTGGGTGTTCATCGAGGACGGCGCGCGGTTGGCCAGCGCGATGATCTCCTCCAGCAGCGCTCGGGGCACCGGGTCGGATTTGAACCCGCGGATGCTGCGCCGCTCCGTCATCGCCTCGTCCAGGTTCATGGCGCGCTCCTCGTTCCAACTTGCTCGGGAGCGTCGTCATGGGGCGGCGCGGGCGGCGGCGCAAGCCGATGCGGCTTCCGCCGCGCTCTCCAGAAGGGTTCCGGAGGCGCCGCGACCGGGAAAAGGCGTCAGACGTTGCGCAGGACGCTGCGGGTCTCGCCCTGCTCGCCCAGGGCGCGGGCGAGGTCTCGGCCGTCCTCGGTCACGCGGCCGTCGTCGCAAAGCCAGGCGCGCTCGCGCGCCGAGCTCTCGGGGTCGGATCCGACCAAGTGATGCGCCACCGTGAGAATTCGGCGCTTGACGGTGTCGTCATCCATGCGATCGGCGCTCATCCCAGTCTCCAAAACGTGCGCGGGCGGAGCGCGTTCCCCGGGGGGCGGGGCGCTGATCCGACCAGCAACTGCGGTGATACGCCGCGCAACCGGTCTTGGATGCATCGATGAGGGGGGTCTTCAGGCGAAGCGACGGGGCCTGAAGAAAAGCTATGGCCGGCGCCGGTTCGGCCGGCCGTACCGACGCGCGTCAGCCGGGGCCGATCTCTTCCACGATCTCGCGAACGATGGGCATGCCTTCCTCTCGGGTCATGCCGGCCTTCAGGCGCGGATCGTAGAGGATGCGGAGCAGGTACTCGTCATGCTCGGTGAGCAAGGCGAACTCCTGATCATCGTTGAAGATCGAGGGCCGCACCCGGTCGTCGTCATTGAGCAGGCCCAGCGCTTGGGCCAGCTCCTCATGAATGCAGCTTTCGCGCAGGATTCCGGTCGTCTCCTGCTTGATGACGATCATGGCGCGGCTCTGGCGCACGCCGTCCTCCTCGAACCAGCCGATCTGGCCGACGCAGGGGTAGAGATCGTTGTCCGCCCATTCCTCGATCAGCTGCATGCGGTTCGCGACCCCGCGCTCGCGCAGCATGCCGACGAAGTCGCGGCGCAGGCCGGCCGAGGCGATCAGGATCAAAACCGCGGGGCTCCGCTCGGTCTCGACGAAGTCGAGGCCCGTGAGGCTGGCCAGCCGCGTCGCCAGGGCGCGGTAGGCGGCGCGGTCGCTCTCGGTCACGCCGTCGCCCTCCAGGTTCCACGTCACCTGCCCCTGCCACTTGATCAGCGGGACCGGGGAGCGGCGCACCTCCAGCCTCCCGTCGTCGCGGGAGAATTCGGAGTAGAAGGCGATGCGTTCGAAGTTGCGCACCAGGGCGGCGTTGTCGAAGGGCGCGTCGGACGGCGCGGCTTCCGCCCGCATGAGGCCGGCGGCGGCGTAGCGGTCCGAGAGACGGTCGTAGAATTCCTGAGTGCTCGGCGCGCAGCCGGCCAGCAGCAGCGCCGCTCCGACCGCGCTCGCCAGGACGGCGGGTCGGCGGCGCCGCGCGGCGGCGCGGTCGTTCGGGCCGGAGCGGTCGGGGGCGTCGCAGGTCATCAAGCTCGTCGTTCTCCGGACGGATCGGGCCGTCGTGCAGGCCGGCCGGGCGAGGCCAAACTCTCTACCGCCACCTTGCAGCATAGGGCTGACGCGAGGCTCAGTCCAAGCACGCGTCTTCAAAAGATGAAATCGCTCGCGTCGAGATCGTCGGCGCGGACCCCTTCGAGCAGCGCCTTGATCTGGCCGAAGACCACCTGAGCGTCGTCGCCTCGGTCGCGGATGCGCATGTCGTCGAAGGACCGGGCGCGCGCGAAATCCAGCCGGTCGCCCCGGCCGAAGTCGAGCACCCGATCCTCGCCGCGTCGGTCGAAGACGAAGACGTCGCGGCCGCCGCCCCCTTCCAGAGCGTCGCGCCCGGGCCCGCCGTTCAAGCGGTCGGCCCCGCGGCCGCCCACGAGCCGGTCCGCGCCGGCGCCGCCCGTCATCGCGTCGCGTCCGCCGCCGCCATTGAGCACGTCCGACCCGCCGCCGCCGTCCAGCGCATCGGCCCCGGCGCCGCCGTTCAGACCGTCGTTTCCGCCGCCGCCGATCAGGACGTCTCCGCCGCCGCCGCCCTTGAGGTCGTCCCGCCCGGCCTGACCGCGCAGCTCGTCCCGCCCTGCGCCGCCGTCGAGCGCGTCGCTCCCTGCGCCTCCTGACAGGCGGTCGGCCCCGCCGCCGCCCGCCAGAACGTCGTCGGCCCCGTCGCCGCCCAGCACGTCGTCGCCGTCGCCGCCGAACAGCCGGTCCGCTTCGTCGCCGCCGTCCAGCACGTCCGACCCGCCGCCGCCCTGCAGCAGGTCGCGCCCGCCATCGCCGCTCAACGCGTCGTCGCCGTCGCCGCCCGCCAGCAGGTCGTCGCCGCCATCGCCCGCCAGGGCGTCCTTCCCCTCGCCGCCGTCGAGCCGGTCGTCGCCGTCGCCGCCCCAGAGCCGATCGGCGCCGCCCGCGCCGATCAGCTCGTCGTCGTCGCCCTCGCCGAGCAGCGAGTCGTTCCCGGTTCCGCCGTCCAGCCGATCCTCTCCGGCGCCGCCCAGGATCTCGTCGTCGCCGCTCCCGCCCGAGATCAGGTCGTTCCCCTCGGGTCGGAAGCTCAGCAAGTCGTAGCCGTCGGCGTCGTCCCGCCCGACCAGCAGGCGCGCCCGGTCCCCCTCCACCACCGCGGCGAGCGACACGGCCCGCGCCCCGGCCTCCAGCTGAAGCGTCTCGACCCAGTCGAGAGTTCCATCGCGGTCGACCTGGAAGACCTTCACCTTCCGGTCGCCCTCGACGCTTAGCAGCCAGTCCCGGCCGGCGAGGCGCACATGCGCCAGGTCATGCGCCCCCGATCGATCCTCCAGACGCGTCAGCTTGCCGTCGGCGTCCAGGGCGTAGGAAATCAGCCGCCCATCCTCGGAAGCCGCGTAGACATAGGCGCGGTCGCCCCGTCGCACCGCCTCCACCGCCGTCGCGTCGGTCAGGTCGAAGCCGGTTTCTCCGTCGCCGGCATGGCGCTGATCCGCCAGGCCCGGAGACACCCCGTCGATCTGGTAGACGCCCAGACCCCCATCGGCGAAGGCGGTGACCAGCGCGAACAGCGTGCCGTCCAGCTCCACCATCTCCAGGTCGGAAACGCCGGCCAGCCGAGTCTCCCGCGAATCGGCGAGGCGGGTCACGATGCGCAGCCCGAACGCGTCCCAGCGCAGCACCGTCAGCCCGCCTTCCCAGCCGCCCCCGACCAGAAGGTGCAGCGCCCCGTCCGCTTCGAAGGCCGCGAACGCCCCGGGCTGCAGCAGACCGTCCCCCCAGCCCGCGAAGCGCGAGTTCAAAAGCTCCGGCACGCCGCCGCCGTCGAGCCGCGACAGGCTGATGCCCGCGCCCCCCGTCACGAGGTAGGAGGATCCCTCCCATCCGAAGGCCAGCACGGCGCGCGACCCGGTCAGCAGGTTCTGGGTGTCGTAGAACTGCGCCGACAACGACCAGACCGGCGACAGCGCGTCCCCCGCGGCGGTCCAGCCGCCGACGCCGCCGGCGCCGGTCTCGGCCCCCGCCGCGAAAAAGCGGACCGCGCCGGCATACATGACGCCGGTCGCCTGCGCGGGGCCGAGATAGACGCCTGCGCCGGCGTCGCGATCCTCGTCGAGGGCCAGCAGGCGACGATCCCCGTCTCCGTCGCCGAAGATCAGATCGTCGCCCGCGCCGCCCGTGAGATTCTGCGCGCCGAAGCCGCCGACGACCGCGGCGCGGCCCTCGGAAATCGCGAATTGCATGGTCCCCGCTCCTGGGTCCCTGGTTCCACCGGGGCGCACCCTGGGCCGAGGGTCTGAGCGGGGGTTGAAGCGGTCTGGTTAAAGAACTTCGTTCATCGTCAACGAAACGCTGACGAAGCGCGGCGCCGCGTCGGGCGAGGCGCTCAACCGCCCTTGCGGATCCGCCAGCGGCGACCGCCGCCCTCCAGCGGCGCCTCCAGCAGCACCGCGTGGCCCTGCTCGACGCAAAAATGGGGAATGTCGACCACGGCCGCAGGATCGTCGGTCAGAGCCTCCAACACCGCGCCGTCCGGCAGCGGCTGCAGCCGTTTGCGCGCCTTGAGCACCGGCAGAGGGCACAGGAGACCGCGCGCGTCCAGGCTGGCGTCGGGTTGGGCGGCGGGCGGCGTTTCGGTCGCGTCGTTCATGCGGTCTGGCTAGCCGCGTGCGCCGCTTGGGGCAAGCGGCGACGCGGCGCCGCCGACGTCGGCCGGTCCCGGCGCTTGCGGGCGCAAGGCCTGCGGCCTAGCTTCCTCATCGCGCGACCATGGCGGAGAGCGACGCGTGACCCACCCTGCATTCCGGCGACGGTCGGCTCGCCTCGCGGCGGCTTTGGCCGCGGTTTCGGGCCTCGCAGGCCCGCTCGGCTTCGCCGTCGCCCAAGACCCCGTCGCGCCCGACGGCTGGGACGACGCCCGTCCGCCCATCGCCGCCTATGTCATCGTCGACGCCCTGGGCGTCGAGGCCCCGCTTGGAGGCGCCGAAGGCGATGCCGAACGGGGCCGCGTCCTTTTCGCCGACCCGGAGACCGGCGGCTGCGTCGCCTGCCACGCCGCGCCGGGGATCGACCGCGTCCTCGTCGCCCCCCGCATTCTGCGCGACCGCGTCGATCCGCTGCCGCCGCCCGTCGCCGCCGCCCCGACCGCCTCGGCGGTTCCGCCGCCGCCGCCGGCCTCGGACAGCGACAGCCGGCTGGCCCCGCGCGAGGCGTTGATAGCCGCGGCGCGGCCCACGGACCTCACGCCCCAGGAGGCCGGCCCGCCCGCCGAGGATGCTGCGCAGGGCGCCCCGGTCGACCTTGCCGAGGCGCCGCAAGCGCCTGCGCCAGCTCCGCCGGAACCCGTCTTCCGGGGCCAAGACGAGCCGGACCGGCCGCGCCTGCTGCCCGTCCCCGTCGGACCGGATCTGACCGGCGTCGCGTCCCGCCTGTCGCCGGCCGCCCTGCGGCTTTGGGTCATCGACCCGCGCGGCTTCGGGGCCGGCCACGCGATGCCCGGCTACCATGCGGTGTCCGAGGCGCTCGGACGGCGCCTCCCCGCCTACCGCCAGCCCTGGTTCTCGCCCGCTCAAGTCGAAGACATGGTCGCCTACCTGCAAAGCCTCACGGCCCCGGAGTGACCCCCGGCGCGGCGGCGCGGCGAGGCCGCCCTCTGGGTCCCCCACGCCATCGTGACGGATTGCGGCGGCGCGCCCCGTCGACGCGAGCGACGCCGCGCGATATTCCGCGCATTGCGATGGACACGAGGCGGACATGGGCGAGATCGGTCTCTTCACGGCGTTCTTGGGCGGATTGCTGAGTTTTCTCAGCCCCTGCGTGCTGCCGCTCGCGCCGCCCTATCTCGCCTACATGGCCGGCACCACGCTCGATCAGGTTGTGGGCGATGAAGACGGGGCCGAACCCGACGCCGCCATTCAACGCCGCGTGCTGATCGGTTCTGTCTTCTTCGTCGCCGGCCTCGCCACGGTCTTCGTCGCGCTCGGCGCCACGGCGAGCTTGGTGGGGCAGACCCTCGCCCAGTGGCGCTACGAATTCGGGATCGTCGCAGGCTTCGTGATCTTCGCCCTCGGCGCCCATTTCATCGGCTTCCGGCGGGCGCCTTGGGCGGCGGCGGCGGTGATCGCGGTCTCTGTGCTGCTGGCGCTGCCGGGCGGTCTCGTGGCGGTTCAGGACCTCGTCGCGCGCCACGGGATCGTGCTGGCCGCCCTGCTCGCCTTCGGCGTCGCGCTGAGCCGCACCGGCTACGACAACATCCCTTTCCTGATGGGGGAGGCGCGCTTCGATGCAGGCTCCCGCGCCGGCAGCCATGCGGGAGCCTACGTCATCGGCCTGGCGTTCGCTTTCGGCTGGACGCCCTGCATCGGGCCGATACTCGGCTCGATCCTGTTTCTGGCGGCGCAGGAGGAGACGATCTCCGCCGGCGTGACCATGCTTTCGGTCTACGCCCTGGGCCTTGGCACGCCCTTCATCCTCGCCGCCGCCTTCGTGAGGCCGTTCCTGCGCTGGGCGCGCGGCTTTCGCCGCCACATGGGGCGGGTGGAAGCCGGCATGGGCGGCCTGCTCGTCGTCGTCGGCGCCATGATGGTCACCGGCACGTTCGAGACGCTGGCCTTCTGGCTTCTCGACACCTTCCCGGCCCTCGCGGTCATCGGCTGAACGCCCGCGACCGACGCGAAATGCCCCGCGCCCCAAGAGGGGCGCGGGGCGTCTGAAAAGGTCTTGGGAGAAATCTCTGGGTCGGCGGGTTCAGTCCCGCCGCCGAGGTCTCGGGCCCGCGCAGGTCGCAGCGCGGTGATCGATCCGATCGCGCCCGCCGGCCCCGGAACCGTCGCGACCTCGAGCGAGGCCAGCCGGACGCCGCTGTCGCGCCTGGAGCCGGCGCCCCTCACCTCGTCGACAGTCAACTCGGTCGCGTCCAGGCCGGCAAAATCGAAGGCGACGACCGCGCTGCCTCCGTCGGCCTGCGTGCCGAGGGTCGTCTCGCGGCCGAAAGCGCCCTTCACCAGGATCTCGTCGACGCCCTCGCCACGCGAACCTGCGTAACAGATGAACTATACATTAATAAATTATGAAAAAGCTGTCAAGACAGGTCGCGTCGGCCGGACAGATCATCCAGAACCGCCAGCCGTATCGCAGAGGCCAACCCCACATCCGGCGGCCGCGCAGCGTCGATCTGCGAGGCGAGCCCGTTCAACGACAAGGCTCGCCGCGCCGCGATATCGCGAAACGCCGCCCAGAACGCCGGCTCCAGACTCACCGAGGTCCTGTGACCCCGCAGCGTCAAGGACCGCTTCTCCGGCCGAGCAAAGGCGAGCTTCATGGCTCCTCCGGCGCCTCTGGCCGCTCTCCGTCGCCGTCCCGCAAATGCCCGTCGAGCCGCCGCGCCTCCAGTTCCGCCTGCGCTTCGGACGCTTGGCGTTCGGCCTTGCCCCGCCCATGCTTGGCCGCGTTGGCGTCGCCCTTCGCGCGCTTGCCGTCGCGTGCCCGCCGCTTGCGCGCCTGCCGCAGGTTGATGATCTCCGCCATCGCGTCAGGAACGCTCCCGCAAGCTCATTTGGGCCCCAGCATCTGCTCCGGCCGCACCACCCGGTCGAACGTGTCCTCGTCGACGAAGCCCAGCTTGATGGCCTCTTCCTTCAACGTGGTCCCGTTCTTGTGCGCCGTCTTCGCCACCGCCGTGGCGTTGTCGTAGCCTATCTCCGGCGCCAGAGCCGTCACCAGCATCAGGCTCTCGCGCATCAGCTTCTCGATGCGCGCCTCGTTCGCCTCCAGCCCGTCGACGCAGTTGTCGGTGAAGGCGCTCGCCGCATCCCCCAGCAGCTGCATCGACTGCAGCAGGTTGTAGACCATCATCGGCTTGTAGACGTTCAGCTCGAAATGGCCCTGGGAGCCCGCGAAGCCGATCGCCGCGTCGTTGCCCATCACATGGGCGCAGCACTGGGTCAGCGCCTCGCACTGCGTCGGGTTCACCTTGCCCGGCATGATCGAGGATCCCGGCTCGTTCTCCGGCAGCGCCAGCTCCCCAAGCCCGCAACGCGGCCCCGACCCCAGCAGCCGGATGTCGTTGGCGATCTTGAAGAGCGACGCGGCGACCGTCTTCAGCGCCCCCGACATCTCCACCACCGCGTCATGCGCCGCCAACGCCTCGAACTTGTTCGGCGCCGTCACGAAGGGCAGCCCGGTGATCCGCGCCGCGTTCTGCGCGAACTTCTCCGCGAACCCCACCTTCGCGTTCAGCCCCGTGCCGACCGCCGTGCCCCCCTGCGCCAGCTCCATCAGCGAGGGCAGCGCCCGCTCCACCCGCGCGATGCCCATCGCCACCTGGTGCACGTAACCCGAAAACTCCTGGCCCAGGGTCAGCGGCGTCGCGTCCTGGGTATGCGTCCGCCCGATCTTGATGATCCCCTCGAAAGCCGCTCGCTTCGCCTCCAGCGCCCCATGCAGTTTTTTCAAACCCGGCAGCAGGATCGATGTCGCCGTCATCGCCGAGGCGATATGCATAGCCGTCGGAAACGTGTCGTTCGAGCTTTGCCCCCGGTTCACATGGTCGTTCGGATGGATCGGCGTCTTCGACCCGATCTCCCCGCCGAGCATCTCGATCGCGCGGTTCGAGATCACCTCGTTGGCGTTCATGTTCGATTGCGTGCCCGAGCCGGTCTGCCACACGACGAGCGGGAAGTGGTCGTCGAGCTTGCCGTCGACAACCTCCTGCGCGGCCTTGACGATCGCGCCGCCGAGGTCGCGCTCGAGCTTGCCCTGGGCCATGTTCGCCTCGGCCGCCGCACGCTTGATGACGCCGAGCGCGCGCACGATGGCGACGGGCTGTTTCTCCCAGCCGATGGGGAAGTTCGCAATGGAGCGCTGGGTCTGAGCGCCCCAGTAGCGGTCCGCCGGAACCTCGATGGGCCCGAAGCTGTCGGTCTCGGTGCGCGTGGCGCTCATGGCCGCTCTCCCCTTGGCTGCTCGTCCCGCCCCTCTTAGCGAGGCTGGATGGCTGGGCCAATGGGTCGAGGTCAGCGATCTTCGGCGGCGCTGCCCTCCCAGTCTATGGCGTCGAGCAAACGGTATAGCCGGCGCCCACGTGCTGGGTTCACGCTGGCATGCCAGGAGACGCGGCCCTCAAGATGCTGACGGAATGCCGGATGCCCGCTCCGGTTCTGGCTTGCCGGTCCGCTGCGCCGGCAGTTGGTGAGGATTGCCTTCAGTCTTTCGAACTCTGCGCGCGCGGTGTTGATATGCGCGTTCACCACCATCCCGGTGACGCGCTGGCATTTGCCCGCATGCATCACGCGCGTCTTGCTTCGGTTCAGGTGAAAGCCCTCGTCCGAGACGATCTCCGCGAGGACCTCGAGGAAGCCCTGTCCAGCGTTGGGGAAGGCGCTGCGCGGGCCCGAGAAGGCGAGATCATCCGCGTAGCGGCTGTACTGCCCGCCCGTGCCGTCGACAAGGGCCTGGAGGCGGCGGTCGAGCGCGAAGCTGGCGAGGTTGGCCAGTGCCGGGGAGGTGGGCGCCCCCTGCGGCAGATGCGGCTCGGCAAGCTGGCGCCTTGTTGGCCAGGGAAGTGCCGAGGCCTGCGGCGCGGCCAGCACATCCGACGGGCTGCGCGTCGTGGTCAGCGCGGTCAGGAGCCGCGCCACCGCCCAGGGGTAGCCCAGGCTCCGGAAGATCCCGTGCACCCGCGCGCTCGGGACGCTGGGGTAGAAGGCGGCAAGATCGGCCGTGATGACGGTTTCCTCGCCCGCGTGCAGGGCGGCGTGACGTCGAACATCCTCCCCGCGCCGGAAGCCGCGGGCCGCGGGATGCGGCGGCACCGCCTCCAGCACCTCGTGGAGGATGCGGCGCTGGATTGCCTTCAGTCGCGGCAACGGCGCCTCGATGAGGCGATGGCCGCCGGCGCGCTTCGGCACCCAGCGCGCCTCGTAATGGCGCCGGCCCAGCGCTGCGGGTTGGGCGAGACGGTTCTGCGGGTCCGAGATCCAGTCGAGCTCCGAGAGGCTCAGTCCCAGCCAGTGCGCAAGCTCGAGCGGTGTTGCGAGCGGCTCTAGCCCCATTCCGGCAAGCGCCGGGGCGGGCTGCCAGACCGGCGGCGAAAGGTCGGCGGCCGGCAATGGCGCGTGTCGGCGCCTGAGGCCATTCAGGATGACGGCAAAGTTGGGGCTGTCCGCGATGAGCCGGGCGAGGTGGTTCGGGCTTGGGGGGTAGGGGGTCTGCCAGGCGACGATCATTTCGCTCGCAAGGCGCTGCGGCGCGCGGGCGCGTCTGCTGCCGAGCCAGTCCTTAAGCCGGGTCGCCAGTTGCTCCTCGTCCCAGGCGCCGCCGAGCAGCACGCCGGCGATCCGCCTCGCGGCCAGGGCGCGCCGAATGGGGGGACGGGCGGTCATGTCGGCGGCGGCCTCGACCTCTCTCCGTTGGGCGCGGCAGGACGTCGGCGGAGCCGACCCGCTGCCGCGCGGGGGTCTTCTCAGTTCATCCCAGGTCGCCGGGGTAACCCCGGCGCGGCCGTTGTCCCGCGAGAGGACCGGCCCGCTCGAGACCGCCGCCTGCCAGGAGCAAGTCGGATGCGGCGGTCGAGGTCAAGCGCCTTCGTGCCCCGCAGCAGGCCGCTCGAAGGACCGGCCCAGGGGGCCAAGCCGAAGGCCGGGGCGGAGGTGGCGGTACGGGATCTCGTCGAGGTGGCAGGGGAAGGCGCCCGGGGCGGCGGTGAAGAGCACGCTGCATTTCAGGGCCGATTTCGAGCCCATCGCGCAGGCTGTTCTCGTCGCCGCCGCCCCGGGCGCCTTCCCCTGCCATCTCGACGAGATCCCGTACCGCCACCTCCGCCCCGGCCTTCGGC